>CAYPJB010000608.1:0-2149 GCA_964410845.1 uncultured Bacteroidales bacterium
TTCATGCGGCTCCTGCGGCGGATGGAGTGGAGTCGGTACTGTTGCCCGGAGAGAGAGAATGGAAGAGCGCAGCCGCCGCGAAACGCGATGGAATTCCGTTGCCCGAAGACGTGCGAGCAAAGCTAAAGGAAGCTTCGGAGATCGCCGGAATTGCCTTTCCAGCAATTGCGATACATCAATGAACCGGAACGCTGAAGCCAGAAGGCGGTAAAGCCAGCAATTGCCGAGAACAGAATCAGTACCTGGCTGATATCGTTGACCAGCGAATTCGGGGATAGCGGAAAGAAGAAGAAAAACGGAATCGCCAGGATAGACAGGAAGAACGCTGAGAATTTGGCGTTTGGTACCTGACGAAAGACCGACAGAGCGAGCAGACTGATGGCTGCGACAATGCCAAAGCCCACGAGCGGCCAAAACTGGCTCTCGGAAGATGCAAGTAAGACCTGCGTGAGCAGCAAAATCGAGGGAAGCAGGAAAGCCACCCACCGAAGCGCCAGATGCATTGAAACTCCGTCACAGTCTGGGGAACGAGGGAGTACGATGGAATCTAGCTTATTTTTCCTTCGGGAGAAAGAGAAAATAGTTGCAAGTAGCCAGATGCTGGTAACCTAGTGAAAGCTGCTTAAACGAAGTGAGATGGTTTCCTGAATCTTCATGCTACTGACTACTTGCTACTTGCTGCTATGCTACCCCCATGAACGAAGAAACCAGACAACGGCGTTGGCGGATGATCTTGGGAAGCCCGGCACAGGCGCCCCGGGGTGGACAGGGACTGGAGTGCCAATTGTCGGAGAGCGAAGTGCAGATGGATAAAGCTCTTCAGGCACTGTACGATTCGGATCGCAAAGCCGGGCTGGGAAGTTCCTCCCCTCATGTAAATCGCTGGCTGGGCGACATCCGCACCTACTTTCCTTCGTCCGTTGTGAAAGTGATGCAGAAAGATGCTCTGCAACGACTGAACCTCCAGCAAATGCTTTTCGAGAAGGAAACACTGGAATCTGTGGTTCCTGACATACATCTGGTCAGTACCCTGCTGTCGCTGAAGAATGTGATCCCGAACAAGACCAAGGACACTGCCCGCAAGGTGGTTCACAAGGTTGTCCAGGAATTGGAGAACCGACTGCGCAATCCGATGGTGCAGGCAGTTAAAGGGGCCCTGAGCCGGGCTACTCGAACCAGTCGGCCCAAAGCTGCTGAGATTGATTGGCATCGCACCATCAGGAAGAACCTGGGTAACTACCTTCCTGAGCAGAAAACCATCATTGCAGAGAAGTTAGTGGGATATGGCCGAAAGCAGACTTCACTGCGTGACATCGTCCTTTGCATCGATCAAAGCGGGTCGATGGCAGCTTCGGTTGTCTACTCGTCCATCTTTGCAGCAGTGCTGGCCACGCTGCGGTCGGTCAGTTGCAGGATGGTGGTATTCGATACCTCAGTAGTGGATTTAACGGAGAAGCTGAGTGATCCCGTTGATGTACTCTTCGGCACCCAGCTCGGGGGTGGAACGGATATTAACAAGGCTGTCGGGTACTGCCAGCAACAGATTTCCCGACCTGCAAAGACGATCTTCATCATGATTTCGGATCTGATCGAAGGTGGCGACCAGGGACAGATGATCCGCAAAATGGCAAGTATGGTGCAAACAGGCGTGCAGGCCATCTGCCTGCTGGCTCTCAGCGATGAAGGCAAGCCCTGCTTTGACGAAGGGAACGCGGCAAAGCTCAACAATATCGGCGTGCCATGTTTTGCCTGCACGCCGGACCTGTTCCCCGGAATGATGGCAGCGGCCATACAGCGACAGGACATTGCCAGTTGGGCCGCACGTCAGGAAATTGTGCTGCAGGGACGGTGATTCGGGTTGCAATTTGAAGGATCAGGGTAGCGGAAATGAAGTATCAGTGAAGATGGCTTGGATGCACTCTCTCACAGTGGAAGCACTTCGTGGCAATTCTAACATGAGGCTTCGTGAAGCGGATTTTGCCGTGTTTAGGCACGCGAACATTTGCTCACAGAACCCTTTCCTCCACACGAGAGAACTCCATGCGAATGTCCATTCGACGTGCATTTACCTTGATTGAACTACTGGTGGTAATTGCCATCATTTCCCTCTTGATGGCTATGCTGTTACCTGCCATTCAAAAAGTGCGTG
>CAYPJB010000609.1:0-2134 GCA_964410845.1 uncultured Bacteroidales bacterium
CTGCAACAACCAGCCAATCGACAGGCACGCCAGTGCAAGGTTCCGGCGGTGGACCTGTAGGAATGGGTATGGCTGGACCTGGATTTGGAGGACGCGTAGTACCTCCAGGCATCTACGGTGTCGTTCTCACTGTCGATGGCAAGGAATTCAAGCAGACCATTCAGGTGATCGGTGATCCTAATGTTCCTGAAGCATTCCGTTTAACCGACGAGGAAGAAGCGGCACTGGAACTGGATCAGCAGACGTATAAACGCCAGCTCGAAAAGAAGTAAACAGAAATAGTATCCATGAACAAGGGGTGAGATTTTCTCACCCCTTGTTTCGTTGCTGGACCACAATATTCAACATTCTTGCCTGCTTGGATAAATGCCTTCAGTGAGACTGCGAATTACTGCTAATACTCAGATAGCTTGGAGCTCGTCTCATGTTTGGCATCCTTTCATTCGAATGCATCATGATGATGATGGTGCTTGGCGTCAGTTCTCAGCAACCCGAAGCTCCAACAGTAACACGCACGGTCAAAGACAACGTCCTGACCTCTACCGAGAAGCCAGCCGTTCGGCTTCGATTTGACAACTCATTTCAGTACATCGGCTCGCAGGCCTTCATCCTTTACGGCGTGGCAACAGCTGAGCAGCACTTCTTTATTGATGCTGATACAGAGAAAAAGATCCGCCGGTTCTACTGGGTGCAATTCGAAGGTTATCTGCCGAGCAATACTCACAGCTACCGTTACAACAGTAAGTCAAAAGCCAATATCGGTCCGTTGGAGTTCATTGCTGATGCTGCTCCGCGCAAGATCAATCCACAAGGTCGGCCCGATTCCGATAGTGCCAAGGCACATGCATTCTTTGCCAGCAAAGGCTACAAGATGGCCAGCAGTGAAGTGCTGACCCAGCGATTAGTGCATCTGCTGGATGAGAAGAAACGAGATGAGCTCATGATCATCTACGCTGAGGACCTCTCACCCACCAAACTGACGGCGGCTGATCTCGCTCCAGGTGGCAAAGCTGCTAACCAGTGGGAAGGCATTGCCAGGGACTTGATGCAGAGAACGCTCAAGGGAATAACAGTGGTGAAGAATTAGTTGAAGCAACAGTTCTAATCGGTCTTGATCAAGAACAGCGCTGGTACATCAGCAGGTCTTGCGTTAAGCTAGCAACTGATTGTTGTGCCAATTGCCGAGCTGATCATGTCAAACAACGTCATCTCTCGCATCCAGGTAGTTACAGCCGATATCACACAGTTGCCTGTAGATGCAATTGTCAATGCAGCTAATGAATCCTTGCTGGGTGGCGGCGGTGTTGATGGTGCGATCCATCGGGCAGCGGGACTAGAACTGCTGGCAGCTTGTCGCAAGCTGGGTGGCAGCTCCACTGGATACGCAAAACTGACACCTGGCTTTCGATTGCCTGCCAGGCACATCATTCACACCGTCGGACCGATTTATGAAGGCGGCGGATATGGCGAAGCAGACTTGCTCCGCTCCTGTTACCGCGAATCACTTTCATTAGCATCTGAAACTGGGATCAGGACGATCGCTTTTCCCTGCATTTCCACTGGGGTATATGGATACCCCAAGTTGGAAGCATGCGATATAGCTGTTCATTGTGTGATCGAATGGCTTGCTCAACATGCATTACCAACGCACGTGACGTTCTGTTGCTTCAGTGAGCAAGACGCTGCACTGTATCGTGAACGACTTGGAATCGCGTAGCAACAGCAACAGGGGGGACGATAAGGCATGGTCCCCCCTGCTTCTCAAGATCTTACTACTACTGAACGAACAGAAACTCCTTGGTGTTCACCAGCGCCCAGAGCAGGTTCTCGTAGGCTTGTTTGCGGTTGTCACCCAGTTTCTTGATGTGTTCCAAAGAAGTTGCCAGTTGTTTTTCCGTGGGTTGTCGGCCGTAGCACCAGAGGAAGAGTTCTCGCACCTTGCTGGGGTCATCTTTGGTTTTATCCTGTGCCAGCTTGTCAGCCCGTGCACCCGCGCGAGAGAGCTTTTGCTGCACTTCATCACTGTTGAGGAGATGCAATGCCTGGGCAAGGTTGGCATCATTGGTGCGTTCACACTCGCACGATGAAGTACGAGCAGGTTTGCCGAACACTTCGAGGAAGTAGGAGCCATGGT
>CAYPJB010000610.1:0-2133 GCA_964410845.1 uncultured Bacteroidales bacterium
TCGGTACGATCCGATTCCCATTCGCGACTACTATCGTTTCCGGGCAGTCTTCGATCCAGCACTCGACTGGCAGAAGTGGAAGAAGCCTGGGGAACGGTTCGTCGATGTGACCGATGAGCAGGCCCGCAAGAAGGCGGAGGAAATCGAAGCCGAAGCGAAGAAGCGGGACAAGGCCATTGATGACGATAAGCTCAAGACGGCCCAGGAGATCTTCGACCGCGAACTGAAGAAGCTCCCCGAAGCCGACCGCGCCCCGGCCAAAGCTGCCATCGAAGTCAAGGAGAAGGAACGCTCGCCGGAACAGGTGGCACTCCTCAAAAAGTATCCCAACGTGAAGGAACTGAGCTTTATCAAGGGCTTCTTCGTCGAGTACGACAAGGTGGCCCACAACAAGTTCCAGAAGCTGGAAGCGGAGGTGGCCAAGCTGCGAAGCACCAAGCCGAAGAAGGATGGCCTGCATTGCCTGATCGAAGCCAATGATTCCAAGCCGGTGAGCAAGGTCTTCCACCGGGGCGACCATCTGCAACTGAAGGCTGAAGTGAAGCCGGGCGACTTGTCGATTCTGTCGCTGCATCGACCCAGTTCCGACATTCCTCTAGATGATGCCAGTCTTCCAACATCTGGGAGACGACTGGCATTGGCGAAACGCATCACCGATGGAACCCACCCACTGGTCGCACGGGTGATCGTCAACCGGGTTTGGCTGCATTACTTCGGCAAAGGGTTGGTCAACACTCCGGGTGACTTCGGAGCACTGGGGGAGAAGCCTAGCCATCCCGAACTCCTCGATTGGCTTGCTCGTGATTTCATGGAGCATGGCTGGAAACTGAAACGGCTCCACGAGATGATCGTCCTATCGACGACCTATCGTCAGCAATCGAAGCGGTCGGAATTGCTGGATCGAGTCGATCCCGAGAACCGGCTGCTGGCCCGCATGAGTGTTCGACGACTGGAAGCGGAAGAGGTGCGCGATGCGTTACTGTCTGTCTCGGGTGATCTGAAGAACGACATCTATGGCCCCTCGGTAGCAGTCACCGAAGACTTCGATGGCAAAGCAGTGATCGGCACCCGCATGATCGACCCGAGTGGCCTATTCACCGGGGCACTCAAAACGGTAGGCGACCAGGCCCAGCGGCGCAGCATCTACCTGCAAGCCCGCCGCCGATTGCCGTTGAGTATGCTGGAGACGTTCGACTTCCCGGTGATGGTGCCGAACATCGATGCCCGCCGTTGTTCGACGGTGGCCCCGCAGGCTCTCTTTTTCCTGAATGATAAGACTGTACAGGAGCGAGCCAGCCAGTTAGCCGAGCGACTGATGAAGGAAGGCAAGGATGAAAACGAACGGGTACAGTTGGCCTATCAACTTCTCTTCAGCCAAGGTGCCAGCGACGCACAACTGAAGCAGGCACAAGCATTCCTCAAGCAACAGACCGACTGGTACACCACCAATGGCGATGCCAAGTGGAAAGCCCTCGTGAAGAAGACCCCCACGGCTCCCAGCCTGCAGGCACTGGCGAACTACTGCCAGGTGCTGTTGTGTACGAATCGGTTTCTGTATGTGGAATGACAACACGCACAGCCAATCTGCATGACTTCACGGGTTGGTCATGGTAAGCTAGCCCACGTTACTTTGTTACCAATGATACTGAGGCTCGACATGCGTCGATTGAGCATACTGCTTTTGTCCTTCCTTGCGCCAACCCTGGTACACGCCCAGCGGAATGCCACCATCCCTGATCCAGACCCTGAACTCGAACGCAAGACGTTCATGGTTGACCCTCGTTTTGAAGTCAACCTCTACGCTGCTGATCCGCTGCTGGCTAAGCCGATCCAGATGAACTGGGATGCAGCGGGTCGGCTCTGGATCGCTTCGTCCGAAGTCTATCCGCAGATCAAGCCCGGGCAGAAGGCCAACGACAAGATCATCGTACTCGAAGACACCAAAGGTGTCGGCGTGGCGGACAAGACCACCGTCTTCGCGGATGGCCTGCTCATCCCCACCGGTCTGCTGCCCGGCGATGGTGGTTGCTATGTGGCCAACAGTACCGAGTTGTTGCACTTCTCCGATACCAATGGCGATGGCAAGGCTGACAAGAAGCGGATCGTCCTCTCCGGGTTCGGCACCGAAGATAC
>CAYPJB010000611.1:0-2119 GCA_964410845.1 uncultured Bacteroidales bacterium
CCTCAATCCTGGCGGCAACGTTTGGCGTCGCTTTGGACGTGGTTGGGTTACCTGCCGATCGGTGTGTTGGTACTGGTGCTGGCCTGGCAATTGTACGCGAAGTTCGCTGGTACCATGTATGTCTCGATTACCGATCTGATTCTGCTGCCTCCATTGGCAGCGTTATTGGTAATGACACTGCTCTATGTACTTTACCGTAGCCTGGTGCCTGTCACCTGGAACAAGCTTTCCAGTCTGTGTCGGGATCGGCTCGGTAGTGAATTGCTGCAGCGTTTCACCTTCGCCACCCAGGCGTTGCCTCAGCAACAGGCTACCATCCTGGATGATGAACGACAGCAGGTGTCCGGCATGATCAACAAAGTCAATCAGGCTCAATCGCTGATTTCCGATCAAGAGAAGACTTCTCACGTCGCCATCTTGTATGCTCGATAGAATACCAGAGTAACGAGTTCAGGAATCCGCTCGAAATGGCACAAGATTTTTATGCATCGCTGGGTGTGAGCAAGTCCGCCAGTGAAGGGGAAATCAAGTCAGCATATCGCAAGCTGGCCCGGCAGTACCACCCTGACCGCAATCCTGGTGACAAGGCTGCTGCCGAGAAGTTCAAGGACATCCAGCAGGCCTACGACGTACTGGGCGATAAAACCAAGCGTGAGAAGTATGATCAGTTCGGCCCTAACTTTGAGCACATGGGCAGCGGTCACCCCGGTGGTGGCGGCTTCCCTGGCGGAGGCTGGAGCACGGGTGGTGCAGGTGGCTATCAGAATGTTGATCCTTCGATGTTCCAGTCCATCTTTGAACAGATGATGGGTGGAGGAGGGGGATTTGCTGATTTCAGCACTACCGGCAACGCTTCGAATAGCAGACGTACAAGGGGCCGAGGGAAGAAACCACCACAGGATGTGGAGCAAGCGATCACCGTAGATTTCATGACAGCGGCCAAAGGGGGCAGCGTTGATCTCGGTCGTCTCAAGGTGGATGTCCCTGCAGGGTTTCCCGATGGCAAGAAATTACGTGTCCGTGGGCAGGGCGAGAACGGCGGCGATCTGTATGTCGTGGTGCATGTGAAGTCCCATGCGTATTTCAAACGAGATGGGCAGAACATCATTCTCGATGTGCCACTAACCGTCAGTGAAGCAGGGTTAGGTTGCAAGGTAGATGTGCCGACTCTCGAAGGTACGGTAACGATCACTGTGCCAGCAGGCACTTCGAGTGGCCAGCGCTTGCGCATTCGTGGTATGGGCTTGCCTGGTGCAGCAGGCAAAGGGGATCAGTTCTGCGAAATCAAGATCATGATGCCCAAGCAACCGGGCGCCAAAGCCAAGCAATTGCTCGAAGAACTAGCCAGGGTGGAACCACTCGAACCCCGGGCCAGCCTGGGTTGGAAGGCGTGATGGCTGATGAGTGCTATCGACCTGAAGATCGATTGCGCACACCTGCTGACTACAGCCGGGTGATGGAAGGACGACAGAGCAAACGAGGCAAATGGTTGGTTGTTTACAGTTTGCCCAATGATCGAGGTCGGCCTCGACTGGGACGAATTGTTAGCAAGAAGTGGGGTAATGCAGTCGTCCGCAATCGAATTCGTCGCTGGATGCGAGAAGCGTTTCGCAGACTGAAAGCAGAACTGGCGGCTCGAGATTATGTCATCATGCCGGTTCGCGTGGAGGGGATGACGTTTGCCGAGGTGGCGAGCGAGATGCGGCGGTTGTGTCTGGTTGGTTGATCCTTGCCAGGATAAATCCACATTATCCTCTTGTACTGCAATGCCAATGTGTTACTTTCCCTGCATCGCCAGTGCCACGATGAACGCTGGCAACTCTTTATTGCAGGAGAAGATCATGGCTGCACAGTTTGAAATCAAGAAAGCCAAGAACGGTCAGTTCTACTTCAACTTGAAGGCTGCCAACGGAGAAACGGTTCTCACCAGCGAGCAGTATACCAGCAAGGCTGGCGCCAAGAATGGCATTGCCTCGGTGCAGAAGAATGCTGGCAGTGATGATCGCTATGAACACAAAACAGCCAAGAATGGCAAGCATTACTTTGTGTTGAAGGCTGGCAACCACCAGGTGATTGGCAACAGCGAAATGTACGAATCCGAATCGTCAAGCAACAAGGG
>CAYPJB010000612.1:0-2111 GCA_964410845.1 uncultured Bacteroidales bacterium
ACCAGATCAAAGACCGACCGGTAGAGCACGGTGTGCCCCTGCTTGATCGCCTGCAGGCCCAGAGCCTGCACGAGGTGACTCTTGCCCAGCCCCGGCGGACCCAGCCAGAGTACATCCTTGGCTTCGCGGATGAACCGGCACGTCGCCAGGTCGAAGACCTGCTTCCTCGGCAGACTGGTGTTGAACGACCAGTCGAAGTCATCGAGCGTTTTGTGATCGCGGAACTGAGCACTCTTGATGCGACGGGCGATCTGCCGATCACTTCGCAAGAGCACTTCATCCTGCACGGCCAGTTCCAGGAACTCGGCATGACTGAGTTGATGCGATTGGGCTTCCTGCAAACGGATCTCCAGACTCTGGGCCATGCCCGAGAGCTTGAGGTTGCGTAGCGAGGTCAGTAAGGCTGCATAGGACATCAGACAGACTCCAGGAGGGGGACGGATTGACGAGCCAGTTCGCCGTAAACGCTGAGCGAACGAATCACCGGATGTTCGTCGAGCAAGGGAAGTGACTCTTCCTGCACCTGACGCTGCAGGAGTTGGCGCAAGTAGCGAAGGCGATAGGCCTGATGCTGATGAGCGGCGTGACAGGCCTGGGACACCGCCTTTACTGCATGCTGTTTGCACAAGCTCAGCAGACCCAGCAGCGAACGAATGCCCTGGACGCCACGATCACGATACATCGCCTGGGCCCACTGACTGATGGTGGTGTCTACCAGGGCCAACTTCTTGAGTAGTTCCTCGGCACCCCTTTCGACCTGGCTGATCTTCTGGCTGTGCAGATGCTCGTCGAGCGTGCTGAAGCGACCCGCCGGGCGACGTAGATGGCTGGCAATCACGTCGTGACGCTGATTGAAGACCCGCACCATCCGCTCATCGAAGCGCACCCAGACCGTATGCCCCAGGTACTCGGGAGGCACCGAGTAGAACGACTTCTGCACTTCCACATGGCCATCACGATGAACCTTGCGTTGTCCTTCCTGGTAGTTCGGGAAGCGACTCTCGGGCAAGGGCAACAGTGCTGCTCGCTCGACTGTCTCGAAGTGTCGCTGCACCTGCTGGCGAGTAGTACCGTGAATACGCGTGTCGGCTACGGTTGCTTCCCAATGCCGCAGGTGCACGTTCTGTTCGTGCAGGCTGGCGAAGGTCATGCCCTGGAGCGCATTCTCCTGAGCGTAGTCGACCCCGCGTTCCACCTTCCCCTTATGCCGTGGGGTGCGTGGCTTGGTCGGCAGAATCACTGTGCCATAGTGACGGGCAAACGCTTCGAGCTTCGGGTTCAATTCCGGATCGTACCAGTCAGCCTGCAGTACACCGGCCTTCAAGTTATCGATCACCACGGTCCGGGTGACACCACCGAAGTGACGGAAGGCATTCTCCAGGCACTGCAGGAAGGCATCGGTCGTCTGGCGTGGCACCACTTCGCTGTAGGCCTTGCGACTGTGACTGAGTACCATGCGGAACAGATGCGGACGACGCTTCTTCCCCTCGCCATCGACGATCCAGGCACCTTGCCCGAAGTCCACCTGCACTTCGTCACCGGGGTTCACTTCCATCCGGCGGAACGGCAACTCCTGACGGGGCTGCAGTCGCTGCACGAACCGCAGCACACTGAAGTAGCTGCCAGTAAAGCCGTGCTCGGCTCGCAGATCCTGATGGATGCGTTGGGCCGTCAGACCCTGGTCCAGCTTGCTCTGGATGACCTCCCGATGCGGCCAGCACAGACTGTGCTGGCCCAGTTGCACTGCCGAGCCGGGGTGCAACTTGGCCGCATTTGCACCGGCCTGAATGGTCGGGTCGCCTGGACCGACTTGCAACCTAGCCTCCGAGCCGATGTGCAAGTTGGCCTCCTTTGCGCCGGCAGGAATCGTGCCAGTGTCCGATGATGGTCCCGGTGGGTCCAGGATCGGGCCGGGGTGCAACTTGGCACCTTTTGCCTCGCAACTGGATGCTGTGTCAGCACTTGCAGCTTCACGCCACTGCTGCACGTACCGGTTCACCGTGTTCCGGTTGATCCCCGTACTCCGGGCGATGGCTCGGTTCTTCCAGCCTTGTTCCCACAATCGGCGTATGATCTCGACTTGCAACGGCTTCAATCGGTTCGACATGGAG
>CAYPJB010000613.1:0-2108 GCA_964410845.1 uncultured Bacteroidales bacterium
GGCAGCCTGGAGCCATCTGACAATATTCTGGGCGATGACGATGACAGCGGACGAGCAGAGCAGGAACTGAAGTCCCTCGAACGCATCAAGCGCATTCGCCATCCATTTATCCTCGCCCTCGATCGCTATGAAATCATCGACGGCCAGTTGATGATTGTGTCAGAACTGGCCGACTGCAGCCTGCATGATCGTCTGAAGGAATGTCAGCAGAAAGGTTTGCCAGGTATTCCACGCGAAGAACTGTTGAACTACATGCTGGAAACAGCTGAAGCGCTCGACTATATGACGAGCAAGCACGACCTGTTGCACCTGGATATCAAACCACAGAATCTGTTCCTGCTCTGCAATCACATCAAGATCGGCGACTTTGGCCTCGTGAAGGATGTGGAGGGAAAACTCGCCAACGTCACGGGAGGCTTCACGGCGGTCTACTCAGCACCGGAATCGTTTGAAGGATTCGTCACCCGGTTTTCCGATCAGTACAGCCTGGCCATTGTGTATCAGGAATTGCTGACAGGTCAGCGTCCGTTCAGTGGCACCAATCCCAAGCAATTGCTTCTGCAGCACGTGCAAGGCAAGCCTAACCTGCAACCACTGCCCGCGATGGATCGCAAGATCATCGAGCGTGCCCTTTCGAAAACGCCAACAGATCGCTGGCCGACCAGCATGGCCATGGTTGATGCCCTGGCAAATGCCGTGGACGATGAATTCGATTCAATGGAAACCATTGAATACGAACGTGATTCAGAAACGCAGGTGCCATTCAGCCTGGTTCCTGCGCGGCCACCAGCGACAGTATCGCTCAAGCCTGAACTGGACAATGTTGGCATTCCATCGCAAGCCCTTCATCCGACTGATGTCATCGGCAAGCTGCGATCGGCCCATGTCAACGAACTGGGATTGGAAACGCCCAGTTCCAGCACAGGTGTACTTCGTCCCACCATTATCATTGGCCTTGGCAAAATGGGACGGGTGACACTCCAACATCTGCAGCATCAATTGCAGGAAGAATGGGGAACACCCACCTTTCCACTGTTGCAACTTCTGGCTATCGACACTGATCAGACTTCGCCAGACCAACTTCTAACTGAGAAACAACATCCGGAAGAACTGCTGCACATGCCGCTCAGTCGGCCTGCACGGTACCTGCGATCTCGAGACCAATTACCTCCTGTCGAAGAATGGCTGGATACTAATCTGCTGTACCGAATGCCTCGTAACCTGGTTACCAATGGCATTCGAGCTCTCGGGCGATTGGCCCTGATTGAACATCATGCCATCCTGGTGGAACGTCTGGAACGTGCTTTGAAAGAAGTAATGGCACCACAGGCTGAGCAGGCCGCGAAGGAACTGACCGATCTGGAACTTCGAAGCAAGGAACCCATTGTCTATCTGGTTTCCCATCTAGGTGGCGGAACCGGGAGTGGCATGCTGCTGGACTGTGCCTACCTGGTACGTTCGGTGCTCAGGAAGCGGGAATGTGGTGGCGAAGTGGCCAGCATTCTACTCACTCCAGAGTTACTCGACGATCAGTCGCCTGACCTTCCTGAAGCCAATGCGGTGGCAGCGATCCGGGAATTGGAGCATTTCCAGCAAGGCAACGTCAGTTATCAGGTGCGATTTGATACGAAGGCGGAAACTATCACCGATAATTGCCCGCCCTTCAATCACTGCCTGCTGGTAGAGGTCCCAGCACGTCCTGTCAAACTGGCTCATCATCAGATGGACCCTGCCGGACCGGTGATTTCACGCCTGGCACGATGCATGATCAACATCATGATGAATCCACTGGGACAAACCTGCGAGCCAAGCTGGTTATGCCGATCAGCTTCAGCAGTCTATCAGACTCTCTCCACGCAAGTGGTCACCACTTCTCGAGAGCCAATTCTCAAGCAGGCTTCGTCTGTTATCTGCAACCAGGTGATCGATCACTGGTTGAAGCCTCTCACTACAGATCAAGTTCTTGTTGCCCAGCAGTGGCTCAACGACTTCATCCAGAAACAGAAACTGAACTCAAGCAGTGTTGCTGCCAGACTGGACGACGCTGTTACGCAGGTGCTGGGCATGAACAGCGCCGACTACGCCAAAGAACTGCTTGCACCACTGAG
>CAYPJB010000614.1:0-2095 GCA_964410845.1 uncultured Bacteroidales bacterium
GATCGGCAAGGCCGAGCGAGCGGTGGGCGCCAACCTGCGGATGATCCAGATTCAATCAGAAATCCTGTAGCAAGCTCAGTCATCGCAAGATCGTAACCAGTTTCACAGCGAGGACCGGTGTTCATGGATGTGCAGAAACAAGTAGATGCAGCCTGTGTGCAATTGACTGCTATCAGAAATAACTGATCGCGTTGTGATTGGTATTGCGGGTCAGAATAGGGGCCTTGAATGAAGACACGGTCCTGCACGGCCAGAGCGGCGAGTTCACAAGCACGCATACCCAAAAAGGCCAGCTTCTTCGTTAAAGGTGTGGGTGTAGTGAATTTCCAACCCATTTCGACACGTTGGGCTTCACCGATCCTGACAACAGGTGGAAACAGATATTTCTTCCACGAATGTGGTCCCACTACATAGCCAAATAAAGCTTCATCTTCTCTTCGCTTCAGCCGATATCGCCCCGGCTCCTGTTCATCAGTCCAACCTTGCGGTAACTGAGCAACTGAATCAATTTCATCATAGACGATGGCTTCTTGATGAACTGTCGGAGCAATAATGTTGAAGCCTTGCAGCTTCAAGGCATCCAGTAACGACTGGAATTGCAAGCGAGGCAGAAATACCACTGGCGGATCGATATGTGCCGGAGTGTTCGACATAGTAAAGGCAGGTCTCTACGAAGGCTGAGTGCTCAGATGAGGTCGTGGTTCTATCTCTTCATACATATCCAGCAATTGCAGTCGGGTGGCAGTCAAGCGACGTGATAATGCCTGGGCAATTCGTTGCATGATCAGAAAGCCAATTTCATGATTATCCTCGCAGAGTTTCAACAACTGGCTTGCTGGCCATGCAATGACTTGTGTGGGTGCCAGGGTGACAGCTGAAGTAGTCATTCTGCCATCAGAGAGAATGGCTGACCAGGCAAGTATTTCACCTGCACCAACGGTGAGGATACGCTTGGGGATGCGTCGAGGTAGATGGATATCTAGTGCAATAGTTCCTTCCACAACCAGGTAGAAAGTTCGATGAAGACTATTCTCCTGAAATATGGTTGTTTGCGAACTGTAATGTTGCATCACACCCATGTCGGCCAGCTTTTGCAGGTGGTCGTGGCGAATGCCTTGCAGTAATGGAACAGTTCGGAGAAGATCAGCAGTGAGCATAGGTAAGGTTCTTGTTGCTAAGGGTAATCATCATCTTTTACTCTGCTCCAGATTGCAAGTGCAACCGAAACTCCAGCATATTTATTCGACATTCAGGCTGCTTTATGAAATGGAAATCAATTCAAATTAACAGCTGCTGGGCCACACGGTTTGAGGATCGTCCTCTCCAAAACAAACGATGTCTCATCCCGTGAGCCCAGCATTTCCACGTAGTTGCAAATGCAACTACATTCACGCGCTTGATCAGATCTTGCAGTCAACCTGCAAGATGTGTCGTCACTTGAAACAGACGAAACTGTGCCCGGCAACGATATTGTTTGGCGTTACGCCAATCGAAGGCACGGAGTGAGAGAGGTATACGAGGGACCTGCGAAGTTTTATCAACGCTTCGAAAGAGCCCCCAGTGTTGGATGCAAGTATTACCACGTCATTCAAGGTGATGCAACTGAAATTCAATCTCAGAAGAGAACCGAAGTGTGTCGCGACAGCCTATTTCACATAAATCGGATTTGAATAAATCCATGGACGGTATTCACCGTCTAGTTTGAGCCAGGCTTCTACACGATAGGCACCTGGTTCTTTGGGAGTATAGCTAGCCTCCGTCACGCCGTCTGCCTTCATGACTTCCTTGCCATGCAACAGAAGCCTGACATACGAAGGCACTGGCAACTTAATCTGGAACTGGAGATCTTTACCGGATGCAACCTGATCACCCATGATGAACTGCTGATCAGCAGACCTGGCAGTGAACTGAAACCCTGTTGGATTACACATCCAATCGTGACTGACATAGGCATGCCCAGCCTGTAGTGCAGCGCGAATATTGCGTTCATCCAGTACAGGAGAAAGAATGTGGGTCGATGAATTTCTAAAGGAGATGCTGTAAGGATCGATATCGACTCTGGCTATCACATCGCCGGGCTTCTTCCCCGCCATCA
>CAYPJB010000615.1:0-2089 GCA_964410845.1 uncultured Bacteroidales bacterium
CATTGTAAGCGACCGCTGCAACCTGCTCGCAAGGTTGCAGCGGTCGCTTACAATGGCAGCAGAAGCCGCCGGTCACTTTTCTGCTGCCATTGTAAGCGACCGCTGCAACCTTGCGAGCAGGTTCAATGATCTGTTCTTTTACTTGAGGCTTCTCGCCCGAACGATAGTAGCGATAGGCTGCGAATACACCATAGCCGACGAGGAAAGGCAGGAAGAGTCCCAGTACCACACCACTGAAACTTAAACAAACCACGCCCAGAAGACTGAGACCCAGAAATCGACCAATGAGCATGTAGACTGAGGCTTGCTGTTGCATGTGAATAACTCCTTCGGGCTGGCTGTAAGAGTTATTCGACGAGCAATGGAGCCTATTTACCTGATTGATCGATTATTTCGAACTCTATTGTTTATCTGTAACCTACGATAAGGCAACTACTTACGCTTCTTCTTCGACTTGGGCTTATTCGGCTTCATGGATCGCCGCTTCTTCACGACTCGCTCCTTGGCCGGCCGATCATGATCGTCTGCTTCCTGTCTGGTTGAAACCGGCTGTGCTCCCGATGGATCATCCACGACGCGGAAATCCAACCGTCGTCGATACACATCCACGCGTGCCACCTCCACCCAGACCGTATCCCCCAGGCGGAATCGCTTCTTTTTGCGACCACCAATCAAACTGTGTGTGGCTTCATCGTATTGGTAGTAGTCATCGGAAAGGGCTGCGATACGAACCAGGCCATCGACCGGAAGCTGCATCGGTGTACAGAAGAAGCCAAAGTTTTCGACACCCGTGATCACAGCCTTCCAGACGCTACCGAGCTTGTCGCTGAGATAATCGAGGAGGCGAATCTTGATCAACTCCTGTTCCGCTTTGGCTGCTCGGCGTTCTGTGTTTGAACAGTGCTCGCCTAAGGCGATCAGTTCGCGCATGTCGCTGCTGACTTTGCCCGTGTTCTGCCAGCGGGCGATCAAACGATGCACCGTCAGATCGGGATAACGTCGAATGGGTGACGTGAAATGGCAGTAGTTATCACTGGCTAGAGCATAGTGAGCTTCATCATTGGGTGAGTAGATGGCCTGCTTCATGCTACGCAGCATGCCGTAGTGAACGGCATGTTTATCGGGCCGGTTGGCTGAAGCAGTCAGCAACCTCTGAAGCTGAAAACGATCGGTCGGAGTCTTCCGATTGACTTCGTATCCCAGCGACTGCACGAAGCTCAGATACTCTTCCAGTTTGACTGGTTCAGGTGCGGGATGGATACGTCGCAGAAATGCCACGCCGAGATCGTCCAGCTTGGTTGCCACCGATTCATTCGCCGAGAGCATGCACTCTTCGATGACCTGATGGGAAATGTCATGGCTGGCCAGGTGAGCACCATCGACCTTGCCGTCGCTGGTGTAATCGAGTTCCACTTCGGGCATGTCCAGCTCGAGTGAGCCTTGCTTATGACGACGCTTGCGTCTCATGAGTGTGAATTTGCGGAGGAGGAGCAGCATCTCCTGAATATTGCTGTCAATCTCGCTTGTTTCGCCTGCATCATGCTGCTGATAGAACTCGGAAACCTGCTCGTAGCTGAACCGCTTGCTGACACGAATAGCACCGCGAACGAACTGACTGTGAATGGGTTCGCCACTGGAATCGAACTCCATGAGCACGCTCTGCACATACCGAAGCTGACCTTCCTGCAAGCTGGCCAGGTGGTTCGAGATGATCTCCGGCAACATCGGAATCACTTTCTGTGGCAGATAGACGCTGGTGCCTCTCTCACGAGCATCCTTATCAAGATGACCACCGTAGGGTACGAAGTGGGCCACGTCAGCAATGTGTACATCCACATACCAGTGTTTGCGGCCTGGATCAAACCTGATGCGTACTGCATCATCGAAGTCCTTCGCGTCAGCTGGGTCGATGGTGATGATCAATTCATTGGTGAAATCGCGACGGTCATGAAGATCGTTCTCGTTGAATCGACTTGCGTGCACACGAGCTTCTTCGAGGGCCTCGGCAGAGAAATGTTCAGGAATATTGAAAGCACGAATGACACTGAGGGTTTCGACCGTGGCACTGTTGGCAGGCCCAAGCACTTCG
>CAYPJB010000616.1:0-2082 GCA_964410845.1 uncultured Bacteroidales bacterium
GGGAATTGGTGGTGTGATTCGCGACGTGCTCGGTACGGGTCTCGGTGGTCGGCGGGTGGCCAATACCGATGTATTCTGCTTTGCTCCCCCTGACTTTCCCAGCGATAAGCTGCCGGCGGGGGTACTCCCTCCACGCAGAGTAATGCAAGGGGTGGTGGCAGGGGTGCGTGACTATGGCAACCGTATGGGTATCGCCACGGTCAACGGTGCCATTCATTTCGATGATCGCTACCTCGGCAATCCACTCGTCTTCTGTGGCACCATCGGGTTGATTCCCGTGGGCATGGAATCAAAAGCTGCTCAGGCGGGCGATTTGATTGTAGCGATGGGTGGTCGCACCGGTCGTGATGGTATTCATGGGGCCACGTTCTCGTCGGCTGAACTGACTGATCAATCAGAAAAGGTATCCGGCGGCGCGGTGCAGATTGGCAATGCCATCACTGAAAAGATGGTGATGGATGTGCTGCTGGTCGCTCGTGACCGTGGGCTATACCGGGCTATCACTGATTGTGGTGCGGGTGGTTTTTCCAGTGCTGTAGGCGAGATGGCTGCGGAGTTGGGTGCAACAGTGCAACTCGAACGGGCACCGCTCAAGTATACTGGGCTGAGCTACACCGAAATCTGGATCAGTGAAGCCCAGGAACGTATGGTGCTGGCAGTGCCACCCGACAAGTGGACGGAACTCGAGAAACTCTGCACAAGCGAGAATGTGGAAGCGGTGGTGCTGGGCGAGTTTGTTGATGATGGCCAACTGCATCTCTACTTCCATGGCCAGCAGGTGGCGAACCTGAATATGCACTTCCTGCATGAAGGTAGACCGCCAACCATTCGCCAGGCATCGTGGTCGAAGCCTGCAACCGTTCTTGCGGAACCACGGACAACGACTGAGTATTCAAGTGATGTGCTGGCATTACTCAGTCATCCCACCATTGCCAGCAAGGAAGCTGTCGTACGCCGGTACGATCATGAAGTGCAAGGCGGCAGCGTGGTCAAGCCTATGGTGGGTGTAGCCAGCGATGGCCCGAGCGATGCAGCGGTCGTGGCTCCCATCATGGGAGAAAAAGCGGGTCTAGCTGTAGGCTGCGGTCTCTGTCCACAGTTCGGGGATATCGATCCCTATGCGATGGCTCTCGCTGCCATCGATGAATCGTTGCGGAATGTCGTCGCAGTTGGTGCTGATCCTCGTCAGACGGCTGTGCTCGATA
Source organism: uncultured Bacteroidales bacterium (assembly GCA_964410845.1). GTDB lineage: Bacteria > Planctomycetota > Planctomycetia > Gemmatales > HRBIN36 > JAEUIE01. The sequence goes on from CAYPJB010000616.1 coordinate 1,206, forward strand.
ACTTCTGTTGGGGCAACACCGATCGCCCGGAGGTGCTGGGTGGATTGGTGCGTGCTGCGGAAGGTTGCCGTGATGCAGCATTGGCGTATGTCGTGCCCTTTATCAGCGCCAAGGACAGCCTGATGAACGAATATCAGAACGCAGATGGCACCCGCATCGTCATCCCCCCTACTCTGCTCATCACTGCAATGGGTAAAGTACACGACATTACTAAATGCGTGACGATGGACCTCAAGAAGGCTGGCCACAAGCTCTACATGGTGGGTGCCACCAAGAACGAGTTGGGCGGCTCGCATTATCTGGCCATACAGAAACGGTATTCCACCGAAGTGCCGAAGGTAGACCTCGACACTGCGCCAACCATCATGAGCAAGGTGCATGATGCCATCCGACATGGCATGGTGGCTGCCTGTCACGATTTGAGCGAAGGTGGCCTGGCAGTTTCGCTGGCTGAGATGTGCATGGCTGGTGGCTTGGGTGCCATTGTGCATACCAGTGCGGTGCCAACCCTGGCAGATCAGAAGCTGCACGTGGAAGCCCTGCTCTTCAGCGAAAGCCCGACGCGGTTTCTTCTGGAAGTGCCCTTTGAGTGGGAAAGCAGCCTGAAAATCCTGATGGATGGCTTGCCACTCGCCTGTATCGGCCAGGTTTCCGATCAACCACGTCTGACCATATTTGGAGCAGAAACTGATACCTTGCTGGTGAACCTGGGAATTGCCGAGATGAAGCAATCCTGGCAGAAGCCGCTTCAAGGCATTGTTTAATACACTTACCGGAGTTGACGATGGACGCTGAGAAACGATTGCAGGAACTGCACCTTACCCTGCCTACCATGGCCAAACCGATGGCGGTATACAAGCCCACGGTACAGGTAGGA
>CAYPJB010000617.1:0-2076 GCA_964410845.1 uncultured Bacteroidales bacterium
GGCACAGAATCGATTGATCGTGGAGTGCAAATTCCCTACCGAGAAGCAGGCCACACTCGAACTCATGATGCCTGTCTGGTCGCCTGGCTTTTATCGTCTGGAGAACCATGCCGGTCGAGTTGACCAGTTCGTAGCACGCACAGCCCAGGGTAAGATCCTTCCTGTTGATCAACCAAGGCATAATCGCTGGCGAATTCAAACGAATGGCGCGGATTTTGTGCATGTCACATATCGTCTCTTTTGCAATCAGCGGGCAGTCACCCTGAGTTGGGTTGGCAACGATCATGCAGTCATTCACGGTCCAGCTACATTCATAACCAAAGTAGAATCTCAGAAGCGACCGCACGATGTCCGACTGGAGTTGCCTAAAGAGTGGAAACACTCGATGACCAGTCTTTCCCTATTTTCCACTGATGTTCAGCATCGTTACCTGGCACCGGATTATGATCTGCTGATAGATTCCCCGATTGTGGCAGGTCCACTCAAGATCACTGAGTTTAATGCAGCTGATTGTTCGCATTACCTTGTAGCCTTTGGTGATCTTTCAAAATGGGATGACAAGCGTGCAGTCAAAGACATTTCCAAACTCGTGGAAGCACATCAGCGATTCTGGGGCCAGCTTCCTTTCCGCAAGTATGCCTTTCTCTTCTCGCTCACTCATGGCAGCGCCGGCCTGGAACACCTGAATTCTACCTTGATTACCATCAACCCCGATACGCTTCGTACAGCCCGAGGCTACCAGTTGTGGCTGAACCTGGTCAGCCACGAGTACTTCCATGCGATGAATGTCAAACGACTCAGACCAATCGAATTAGGACCGTTCGATTACGAAAAGGAAGCACGAACCAGAAGCTTGTGGGTCTCGGAAGGGCTCTCGAGTTACTTTGGCGATCTGCTCGTGCATCGCGCTGGCCTTTCCAATCAAGAAGAGATGCTCGGGCAGATCTCCAGTTACATCACTCAATTGCAGAACAATCCAGGCAGGCTGGTGCAATCGCTGGAACAAGCATCGAGCGAAGTCTGGACGAGCAGCTACTCGGGTGTAGGCAGCAGTTCGAAAACGGTCAGCTACTATGTGAAAGGACCCGTCGTCGGCTTCCTGCTCGATATACATTTGCGGCAGCTGACGAATGATACCAGGTCACTGGATGATGTGATGCGATTGGCTTATGAACACTACTCAGGTGAAAAGGGCTTTACGCCTGCACAGTTCATCAAGGTAGCGGAAGATGTGGCGGGTACCGATCTCAAAAGCTGGTTCCATCGGGCACTGACGACTGCGGATGAGCTAGATTACTCAGATGCATTAAACTGGCTGGGGCTGGAATTACAGCCGACACCAGGACCGGGAAGCACTTCCAACTGGAAACTCCGTGTTCGGGAGCAAGTTAGCAGCGAACAGAAAACGCGACTCAAGAACTGGTTGAAGGGAAAGAACGCTGGAAAGTAAAACTAGGATGGCAATATCACAATGGTGCCTGTGTATGCTGCCAAGTTCCCAACAACCGAGCATAACCAGGGATTCGTACTGCAAATTACGAAGCGAGATCGTTGGAAGACTGCTACTTTGCTTTGGAATTCAGTGAAAGCAGCAAATCATCAAGCTCTTTTCTGGTGATTTTACAATCGATCACGGCTTGCTTTGTGAGTACCGATTGTATGTATGGGGCCAGGATGAGTTTGTTATTAACGAAGAACCCGATCTGCTTGTTCAGTTGTGCCTTCGTTAATGCTTCAAGTTTCTTGCCACCGTCCTTGGTGAAATCGATTGAAATAGTATGATTGCCATATTTATCGGCTACCCTGGTGGAATTGGCGATGGCGACATCATGGTTGTTCAACACAACCTGAGGTTCGGCGTACACTGTTTTTCCATTGGTGGGATGCTTAAATTCTGTCCAACCAGCGATAGGCACCTGTGACAGTTTTCTGACTTCAAAAGTTGTCTTGGGTGATGATTCCTGGATGAAACTGATCACAAGTAGTGCAAGAAACATCTTCAATAGTCCTCTGCTTAATACCCCATCCTACCTATTCTCCGCTCTTCCCACTACCATGCATTGACAACTTTGCACC
>CAYPJB010000618.1:0-2066 GCA_964410845.1 uncultured Bacteroidales bacterium
TTCGATGAGCGGATTGGCGGTGAAGGAAACGATGATGAGCCACGAAAGAATCGAGGTCAGTCTTGTGAAGATGCCCAGGGTGAACAACATGAGAATGCCGATAGAGACCCAATAGAAGGCCGCCAGCAGATTGCTGTCGTGAGCGACCAGATAGATCAGTGACCAGCTCTGATTATCTGCAAGATTGCCAGCTTCGAGGAAGGCAGCGCGGTCGAACCAGCCTTCGAAGCCGAAAAATTCATGTACGTGGCCGAGGTAACTTAACAGCCAGACAATTCCGATGACGCCGAAGAGAAATCGTAAGGCATGAAGGCTGAGAGGTGAACGACCAGTGAACCAGAAGTTCATCCACTGCGAAAGTAAACCTGCGCCCAGTTCTGAAGATGACAATCGTTGACTCACGGGCGTAGCTCTCCATAGCTCGAAGTGAACCCACGCAGCATGTCCGCGGGTACTGGTTCCTGTTCAATCAGCACGATGGGATTGACGGGATCATACCAGGATCGCACCAATTCGACTTTGGCCTTGGGCTGCTGGCGATTTAAATATCTGACGTAGGATTTCGCGACGATGTACTGCCAGGTGGAAGGCTGCATGAAACTCTGGTTGCGAGGTACCGCGTTGGGATTGTCTTCCTTGAGAACCAGGCGATGGTCCGTTTCGTTCACCCAGTAACGAATCGTAGGCAGCTTCTGGCCTTCTGGTGCTATGACGACACCTTGCTGTGGTGGCAACGGAATATCGTTTCCTAACTGTTGCGCTAAGAGGCGCTGACGATACTGCATTGCGGAAGACGCTTCCGGGTCAGGCAACTTCACTTTGTCTATGACTTTACCTGCTTCGTCTTTCAATACAGCTTCAGCGTTGATTTCGAGCATTTCCTGTCGAAGTGAGCTGAACCGGAAAGGGGAAGTGACTTTGACGTAACGCTGATAGTATTCAGCGAGTCCACTCCAACTGGAAATGGCAAACTGTGGCGCTAATGCTTCACTGCTGGCATTACCACCGAGCATCGCCCAGGGGCCGCTGAACGTGTTAAGAGCAGAAGCGAGTGCACAAAAGAGATGCACTAGAACCAATACACTCCCCAGCACTACTACCCACGCAGGTGGCAGAGCAGGCGGACTATGTCGAGCCATTCCAACACTCCTCAAACGTACTTGTGTGGGATACCCGATTAGGAGGTTTGCTGCAAGGCGGACTACAGGCTCTTCACATGCTCAAGAAATGCATTTTGCAACAGTAGAGTGAATCGGCCAGGCTTTCCATCAGCCACTGGCTCACCGTTGAGGGTGGTTATCGGCAACACCTCCGAGGTGGTGCCAGTGAGGAACAGTTCCTGCAACTCTGGTATCTCATCCACATGCAGGTGTTTCTCTTCGATCGGAAGCTCGAGTTTCTGAATGAGAGACATCACTACCTGACGAGTGACACCAGGTAAAATCTCGGGTGAGAGCGGGCCGGTTCGGATTTTGCCATTCACGACACCGAAAAGGCTGGTGCGGGTGCCTTCGGTGATGGTGCCATCGGGACGTACCAGTAAGGCTTCATTGGCTCCCTGTTCCTTGCCTGCCTGAAATGCGAGCACATTCCCGAGCAGGTTGGTGCTCTTCACATCGCAGCGGTGCCAGCGGATATCGGGATGGGTGATGGCAGTTACCCCCGTCTTTCGCAGTTTGACATAGGGATCGGTAAAGTCTTCCACGAAGAAGAACTCAGTTGGCTGAGTGCCTGGTGGTGGAAAGTGATGCGTTCGACTGGGGCCAGCACCACGGGTGATTTGAATGTAGATGAATGCTTCACTGAACGGTCCGGCGGCGATAGTTTCAGCCAGCCTTTGGCGAAGCCGAGGGAGATCGATGGGGCCTATGCGCAGCTCCCGCAGGCTCCGTTCCAATCGCTGCATGTGCAGATCCAGAAAACGAGGTTTGCCACCGACAGCATGCATGCCTTCGTAGACGGCATCGCCGAAAAGGAAGCCACGGTCCAGGGCAGGAATCATGGCGGTTGCCAGTGGCAGAATCACGCCGTTCACGTTGGCCAAAGCTGCAGGCATGGCTTACTCC
>CAYPJB010000619.1:0-2053 GCA_964410845.1 uncultured Bacteroidales bacterium
GCTGTAGCGAAAGTCCAGCCGCTGGATGAAAAGGATCGACGCATCCAGGAGTTGGAAGCCAAGTTGAGGCAGATGGAGAAACTCACACTGGATATGCAAGATCAGGTAGCAAAATCCAGGCAGGAGCAGGAGGCTGTGCAGCGTTTCCTGAAACAACAACTTGCAGGCGAAGTGGAGATGAAGAATGTCACCGTTGCCAGGCAACAGGAGATCAATGCTCGCGAAGCCGAACTGGCGGCACGCAAGCAGGCCGCGAAGATGGAAGAAGAAAGGATGCAGCAGCGTGATGAGCAGTTGAGGCGAATGCTGTTAGCACAGAATAAGCTGGAACATGAAATGAATGAGCTGGCCAAGGAACTGGATAAGCAGGAAGCCTTACTGAAGCGTGCTGCAGAACAGGAACGGAATCTGCAACGTGCCAGGCAGGTACTCGACAGGTACGAGGATGAAATCCGCAATCACCAGGAAACGAGTAGTCCTGATAATGCGAAGATGAAATCGCTTATGAACCTGCGTGACAAACTGCGGGCCGATGTGAATCAACAAGAGGACAAACTGGCAGAGCTACAAGTGCCCACTGGTGCAAAATCAAGATTGAATGCCCAGATCAAACTACGGGAAAAACTGCTGCTCGAAGTAGAAGAACGGCTTCTGCGTCATCGATTGCAGTTGGACGGGAAGTAGGATTTCTTCGTTAGAGTAGGAATCTCACACAGTTGAGACACGTACAACGTGCCCTACGCCACTGCTGCTATCGCATCGAGTTCAATCTCGTAGCCATAATGCAGCTTGCCCACGGGGACAACCGTTCTCGCAGGTCGATGGCTGCCGAAGAACTCGGCATAGACCGCATTGACCTGGGGCCAGTGACGGACATCGGCAACGTAGATGGTGACACGAAGTACCAGGTCGCGCCTGCTGCCGGAAGCGACGAGGATGGCATCGAGATTGGCGAGGGTCTGCTTGGTTTGTTCTTCGATGCTGCCGATGCTGTGTTCCTTCTGACCAGGTTTGATGGGAAGCTGGCCAGCGACATAAACCACACCTTGATGGACGATGGCCTGCGAATAGTGGCCTGCAGGTACCGGGGCCTGGTCGGTGAGGATTGGTGGTAGTGCTGCCATGAGATTACTTCATCCAGGGAAGGTGATCGAGATCGACGTTGCCACCGGTGAGAATGATGCCAACCCGTTTGCCTTGGACGGCCAGAGTGCCTTCAAGGATGGCTGCCAGCGGTGGACAACAACTGGGTTCCACGATGATCTTGACCAGGCTCCAGGTCATTCGCATCGCTTCGATGATCTTCTCTTCGCTGGCGGTGCCGATGCTGTTGACGTGCTGACGAATGATGTCAAACGTTCGCTGAGCGAGTGTGGTTCGCAAGCCATCGCAGATCGTGTTCGGCGTCTGTTCGGTAACCAGGGTCCCGGTGGTGAAAGAGCGATATGCATCATCCGCACCCCGGGGTTCAGCACCAAAGACGAGCTTGTCCGCTTGGCTCAGTTTCACAGCGAGTGCCGTTCCAGACAACAGGCCACCTCCACCGGTGGGGGCAATGACTGCATCGAGATCGGGAACATCTTCGAGCAGTTCCAGCGCAGCAGTACCCTGCCCTGCTATCACGCGGTCGTCGTCGAAGGGGTGAATGAGTTCGTAGCCATGCTGTTCGATGAGTTGTCTGGTAGTGCCTTCACGGGAAGCGACATTCGGTTCGCATTCGACGATGGTGGCACCGTAGCCAGCGATGGCCAGCTTCTTGGGAACCGGGGCGTTGCGAGGTACCACCACGGTAGCAGGAATCCCTCGTAGCCTGGCAGCCCAGGCGATAGCCGCTCCGTGGTTGCCGGAGGAGTGTGTGACTACTCCACGGCTGGCAACAACGTCAGTGAGTGAGAAGACTGCATTGCAGGCACCACGTGCCTTGAATGCTCCCACTTTCTGAAAGTTCTCGCACTTGAAGTAGATACTTGCCCCTGCCAGGTCGCTGAGCCTGGTGCTGCGAAACACTGGCGTGCGATGAATGAAGGGCCTGATGCGGGCATGGGCCTGGCGG
>CAYPJB010000620.1:0-2044 GCA_964410845.1 uncultured Bacteroidales bacterium
AATCGTCTGTTCTACCACCAGAATGATCTGATCCGAAGCCCACAGCGTCTCAAAGTGCATGTCATCAAAGCTGGCAACCACATCAATCACCAATGCATCCGCTACTTCTCTGGCAGAGTGAATGAGTTTCGGCATTCCTTTCAGCGCATTACCAGCGTTAGTGATATCCATGGGGCCCGCCAGCAGATCAAAACGGGCATCGACATGCACCAGGGCTTTTTTGATCTGAGTAGCTTCGATGGTAGAGCTGTCCACCAGTAAATCAGAGACGGTAATGAGTGGACGTATATTGAGATTGATAGCCTGGGTCGCCATCTGTTGGGCAGTTTCAATCAGCAGCGTGTGCTGACGAAAATCGTGAGCAATGATGTCGGCCAGGTTCAATGCCAGTGTGGATACACCACAGCCAGCAATGCTACCTGAAACCGAAATCACAGTAGATGAAGGCAACTGCGCCGCGAACCGTTGATTGATCAGACTGATCGCTGTTTCCAGATCTTCCGAATTGAGCGGTATCGTTACAATCTGATCAGCACCAGCACGATTGACTGCCAGCAACACGTTTGGGGGCGAATCTGCCTGAACCAGTGCGATGACAGGCCAAGTGGTAAATGCATCGTGCAGATTCTGAATCTGTTCTGCATCTTGTGGCTGTTTCACTTGAATAATCCGCAACATACGCTGACCGCTTAAGCTTTTCTTTTGCTCAAGCAATTCGTCAGCCTGCTTATAGTTGCCATGCACCGCTGCTTCAAATTTGGCTAATACCTGCTGCACAGCCGAATTGACATCATCCTGCAGACCGACGAGCGCAACGTTAATGGAATGCACAGGAAATCCCATTAGATGGAGGGGATGGCATATTGGAGATAGATGTAATCTATTTGACGAACTGCATGAATGCAAACGATGGACCAATAAACAGAGCATGCGTCCGGGAATTTCCAACTTCACCTTTCCCTCTTCCAACTGGGTATCCTCGTGGTATGCTCTACTATACCTACCGCAATGCAACGTCTGATTCTTCCTGTCTGATGTTGCCATGCCTATACCCACCGACGAAGAGCCTCTCCATGCTCCAATTGCAACTGGGCAAAAGTGCCCGCAACTGCCAGCTGATGACTCGACGCACCGCACTCAAAGCGGGCTTTCTGGGCATCCTCGGCCTCACCTCGGCAGATCTGCTTCGTCTACAGGCACATGGCAAAGCTACCCGAAAGAAATCTGTCATCCTGATCTGGCTCGATGGTGGCCCCAGCCATCTGGAAAGCTACGATCCCAAGCCGTTCGCCCCCATCGAATATCGTGGCCCGTATGGTGCTATTCGCACGAACGTGCCCGGTATCATGGTGAGCGAGACGTTGCCTTGTCATGCCAAACATGCCGAAAAGATGGTACTCATCCGTTCGGTGCATCACGATAATGGCGACCATTTCGCTGCTGCCCACTGGATGCTCACTGGTAGATTCGGTTCGAATGCCGCGAACCTCAAGCAGATGTATCCTTCGGTGGGTTCTTATGTGGCCCGCGTGAAAGGTGCGAACCAACAAGGATTGCCTGCGTATGTGGGCCTGCCTTCCGCTGAATCGGTCTACCTGTTCCCGGGCTACCAAGGTTCCGCCTATCTCGGAGCAGCTTACAACCCTTTTGATGTGGATCGAGAAGTGAAATACCTGGGTGCCACCGATCAGAGGCCGATTGGCACCCCCAAGTGGCTGAAGCAATTCGATGGCGAACAGTCCAGCCGGTTTGAAGATCGTGCATCATTGCTGACTGCCATGGATTCTGCCTGCCGGGAGTTTGATCGCAGCGGAGCCATGACATCAATGGATCGCTTTCAGCAGGAAGCGATGGACATGGTGCTAGGCAAGCAGGCCAAAATTGCTTTCGATCTGGATAAAGAAGACCCTCGCACCGCTGACCGCTATGGCAAAAGTGCCTGGGGCCGCTACACCCTGATGGCACGTCGACTAGTGGAAGCTGGCGTGACCTTTGTTACGGTCGATATGCCCCACTGGGACGATCATGCCAACATCAAGGAAAG
>CAYPJB010000621.1:0-2044 GCA_964410845.1 uncultured Bacteroidales bacterium
CTGATGGTAGAAGATGCGGGAGTAATCGAGTCCCTTGGCTTTCCAGTGCTGAATGCCCGACTGCATCTCGAGCAGATCAGTTCGGCCAATAAGTTCGTCAATCGTGCGGATGCCTAGTTGTGCCATCAGCTGGCGGGCTTCTTCGGCAACGAAGAAGAAGTAGTTGATCACATGTTCGGGTTGACCGCTGAAGAGCTTGCGAAGCTGTGGGTCTTGGGTGGCTACACCTACGGGACAAGTATTGAGATGGCACTTCCGCATCATGATGCAGCCGGTGACGACGAGCGGTGCGGTGGCGAAACCAAACTCATCGGCACCCAGGATGGCTCCGATGACGACATCGCGACCGGTGCGCAGTTGACCATCGACCTGTACACGGATGCGGCCTCGCAGGCGATTGAGCACCAGCGTCTGCTGGGTTTCAGCGAGGCCGATTTCCCAAGGCGTACCAGCGTGCTTGATCGAACCCCACGGGCTGGCCCCGGTGCCACCATCGTAACCGGCGATGGTGACGTGATCAGCTTTGCACTTGGCCACGCCTGCTGCAACAGTGCCGACACCGATTTCGGAGACGAGCTTCACGCTGATGGATGCCTGTGGATTGACACTTTTGAGGTCATGTACTAGTTGGGCCAGGTCTTCGATGGAGTAGATATCATGGTGCGGCGGTGGGGAGATTAACTCCACACCCGGTGTGGCAAAGCGAAGCTCTGCGATGTACTCGGTCACTTTTTTGCCTGGCAGTTGGCCACCTTCGCCGGGCTTGGCACCTTGGGCCACCTTGATCTGTATCTGTTCTGCCTTCGCCAGGTATTCAGCAGTGACGCCGAAGCGCCCCGACGCAACTTGTTTGATCTTGGAGTTGAGCGAATCGCCTGCCTGCAGTTCGATGTCCCGTTCAACCCGATGTTGGCCGAGGCGTGAAGCCAGCGTTTCGCCTGCTTCAATCAGTTCATAACGGCGGCGGTCTTCGCCACCTTCGCCGGTGTTCGATTTGCCGCCGATGCGGTTCATCGCAATAGCCAGCGTGGTGTGGGCTTCGGTGGAGATGGAACCCAGCGACATGGCACCGGTGGCAAAGCGTTTCACGATCTCCTTCGCTGACTCCACTTCTTCGACAGGCACCGATTGCTGTGGCTTGAACGCGAACAAGCCGCGAAGCGTGAGATGGCGTTCGCTTTGTTCGTTGATGAGCTTGGCATACTCTTCGTAGGTGGCGAACGAGTTGGTGCGTGTGGCCTGCTGAAGCTTGGTGATGACATCGGGGGTCCAGAGGTGATCTTCGCCCCGGATGCGGAACTCGTACTCACCCCCGGTAGCCAGGTTCGTTTCCAATAGTGGATCGTCGCTGAAGGCAGCGGTATGGGTTCGCAGAGCTTCTTCGGTCAGGTCGAACAGGCCGATGCCTTCAATGGTGCTGGCAGTACCAGTGAAATACTTGTCAACCAGCGACTTCTTCAGACCGACCGCTTCGAAGATCTGGGCACCGGTGTACGACATGTAGGTGCTGATGCCCATCTTCGACATGACCTTCATCAGGCCTTTGCCGTAGGCTTTGATGAGGTGCTTGCAGGCGGTTGCTGCATCCTTCAGGGTCTTGGGGAAATGATCGGCTAGCGTGGATACGGTTTCGAGAGCGAGGTAGGGGTGGATGGCTTCCGCGCCGTAGCCTGCGAGCAGGGCGATATGATGGACTTCACGAGCGGAGCCAGTTTCGACAATGAGGCTGGTCGAAGTACGTAAGCCTCGGTTGGTCAGGTGTTGATGGATAGCGGAGAGCGCCAGCAGCGCTGGGATGGGGAAGCGGTTACGATCGACTTTGCGATCCGAGAGAATCAGGATGTGGTTGCGTTCGCGCACCGCATCTTCAGCCTTGGCACACAGGCTGGCCAGTCGGGCTTCGATGGCTTCATGGCCCCAATTGGCGTTGTAGGTAATGTCGAGTTCAACCGATTTGAACTTCCCTTTTGTCTGCGTTTCGATTTCGCGGAGCTTCTCCATCTGCACCGCGTTCAGTATCGGCTGATCGACTTCCAGGCATGGA
>CAYPJB010000622.1:0-2040 GCA_964410845.1 uncultured Bacteroidales bacterium
TCGATGATCTTGGCGGTGGGTTTGCCTGCACCGTGGCCTGCGCGGGTTTCGATGCGGGCCAGCACCGGGTTGGAACCACTGTGGCAATTCTGCAGCATCGCCGTGAACTTGAAGCTGTGCCCAGGCACCACGCGGTCGTCGGTGTCAGCGGTCGTCACCATGGTTGGTGGGTAGCTGACTCCGGGCTTGAGGTTGTGATAAGGTGAATACTTGTAGAGTGCCTTGAACTCTTCGGGGTTATCGGAGGAGCCGTAGTCATCGGTCCAGAATCGCCCGGCGGTGAACTTCTGGAAACGGAGCATGTCCATCACACCCACCGCTGGCAGGCAGGCACCGAAGAGATCGGGCCGCTGAGTCATGCAGGCTCCCACGAGCAGGCCACCGTTCGAGCCACCCTGGATGCCCAGCTTCTTCGGATTGGTGTACTTGTTGGCGACGAGCCATTCCGCAGCAGCGATGAAGTCGTCGAAGACGTTCTGCTTGCGGAGCTTGGTGCCCGCAGCGTGCCACTCTTCACCATATTCGCCACCCCCACGCATGCAGGCCATCGCGAACACGCCACCCATCTCCATCCATTGCAAGCGGGAGACGCTGAAGCCAGGTACCATCGAGATATTAAACCCGCCGTAGCCATAGAGGAGCGTGGGGTTGTTGCCATCCAGCTTGATGCCCTTCTTATGGGCGATGAAGAGAGGCACCTTGGTGCCATCTTTGCTCGGGTAGAAGACCTGCTTCTTCAAAATCGTCGGAGTTGAACTTCACCGTCGGCTTGCTGTACAGCTTGCTCTCACCCGTCAGCAGATCATACTGGTAGATAGTCGAAGGTGTGGTGAAACTGGTGAAGGTATAGAACGTTTCGGTATCGGTCTTCTTGCCTCCAAAGCCGCCGACTGTGCCTACACCAGGGAGTGCCACTTCGCGAAGCAGCTTGCCTGAGGTAGTGAAGATTTTGATCTGCGATTGTGCGTTCTTCAGGTAGTTAGCGATGAACAGGTTCCCGGTGTTGCCCACGCCTTGCAGCGTTTCAGGTACCTCGGGAATGATCACCTTCCAGTTGGCCTGCTCAGGCTTGCGGATGTCGATGGCGACCAGCTTGCCACGGGTCGCCCCGTTGTTGGTTTTGAAGAAGAAGATCGGCCCTTCGTTATCAACGAAGCTGTATTCAAAGTCAAAGTTGCCTACCAGATCACGGAAGGTGCCGTAAGGCTCTTCGAGATCCTTGTAGACCACCTTGTGAAGAGCGGAAGTACCGATGCGGATGTTGATGACCAGGTACTTACCATCCTCGCTGACCTGAGCGCCGAAGCCCCACTTGGGTTGATCAGGCCGTTCGTAGACCAGCACATCATCACTCTGTGGCGTACCAACCCGGTGATAGTAGACTTGTTGGTTCAGTGTCAGCGACTGGAACTTCTGATCAGCCTTCGGTTCAGGGAAGCGGCTGTAGAAGAAGCCTTTGCCATCCTTGGTCCAACTGATGCCTGAGTACTTCATCCACTTGATTTCGTCGTCGAGAACTTTCTTGTCGGACAGTCGCATCACCTTCCAGGTGGACCAGTCCGAACCAGCATCGGCAATGCCATAAGCGAGGTACTTGCCATCCTCGGCAATTGCAGTGCCAGCAAGGGCCACGGTGCCATCCTTGCTCCAGGTATTGGGATCGATCACTACCTCGGCCTGGCCTTCAAGGCTATCTTTCACATAAAGCACGTTCTGATTCTGCAAACCGTTATTTCGACTGAAATAGTACTTGCCTGCTACCTTGGCCGGGGCGAAAACCTTTTCGAAATTCCAAAGCTCCGTCAGACGCTGCTTGATGTTATCCCGTTCAGGCAACTTGTTCAGATACTCAAACGTCACTTTGTTCTGGGCTTCCACCCAGTTTTTCACATCAGCATCTACACGGACATCGTTCTCGAGCCAGCGGTACGGGTCAGCAACCTTGGTGCCGTGGTAATCATCGGTATGATCCACCCGCTTGGTGTTGGGATACTTAATGCCATCACTGGCCAAAGTCAAAGTGAGCGTCATGACTGCACA
>CAYPJB010000623.1:0-2004 GCA_964410845.1 uncultured Bacteroidales bacterium
TGATGATAATCGCATTGAGAAATCGAAATCACTGAGAGGTGCTGCTGTAATCGTGCAAGCAGAAGAATAACCATTCCACCACTTTTCAAGCAGCTTTCTGAGATGTATTCAATCCCCGTCGCAGCTCGATCTTAAACTGATCACGGTCGAGGTGAGCTTCAAAGGGTTTTCTTCCAGTAATCAGGCTAGCAACACGATAGCGAATCATCTTGCCCCACCTCACTGGAGTACGTGCCAGTTCTGCTATGTTCTGTCGATAGGCATCCAACTGTTGACTGGTAATGCGTGGATAGTCGCGACCGAAGGCGATGGCCCAGGTATTACTCGGACGCTTGGCTGGCCCTTGATGCCCCAAAATGCGCTGTGGGAAATGATCATCCAATAGGCTATCCAATGCCTCTGGAGTAAAACGCCAGTAATCACTGGGATGCTGATGAATGTGGAAGTAGAACGGCGTGGAAAGAACCAGTACTCCATCAGGCCGCATGATGCGTTTGATCTCAGCTACGCCTTGCCAGAAGCGTTTAACGTGTTCCAAAGTACTGAGCGCCAGCACTGTACCAATCGTCTCGCTGGCTAGTGTCATCTGCTCGACATTTTCAACAAGGTCTACTCCGGGCCCCTGTCGCATGTCGATGCCTACATAGGGTCGGTCAGGAAAGAGTTCACGGAGATCGATGAGGTCTTCCTGGCCGGCGACGTGATACGAGCCAATTTCCACGATGGGGCCTGGCATTTCAAAGCTGGCTACGGTCGCTTCAGCCATGCCACGCAGGAAGGGAGTCATCCGTGTACTCCTTGAGAGGTGATGCGCGTGCATGGTAGTGCTTAAAGTGAGAAGTTGTCAAGCTCTGCTCGTGCTTCAATGCCCTGGCTTCTGCTCCTGCCAGTAAAAAATGCATGATCGCGGGGGCTGACAGTTGCACTAGGCATGCTTTCGCAGTTGGTGTAGGTATGAGGCATGCGTTATGTCTGTTTTCCCTTACTGTTGTTGCTCGCTGGTTGCTGGCAGGCACTAGTCGTGCCTGCACAGGATACAGTACAGCTGCCACATGTTTCGGAGTTTCGCCGAGGCAATCTCGTTATTCATAATGATGCGGACATCAGCGAGAAACATCCGCTGTTTCTGGAACTAGCCGGTTTTCCGGAGCAGGTCTCTCGAGAACTGCAGTTGCCGGTGAGCGATAAACTCATCCATATCTATCTCTTCCGTGACCGGGTCAGCTACGAGCAGTACATTCATATTTATCTCTTCAAAGATCGAATCACGTTTGAGCAGTACATTCATCTTGAATTCAAAGATATCCCAAGTCGTCGGGCCCTTTTCGTCAAACGACCTGCTTCTGGACTGGGTAAACAGGACGAACTGCAGATACTCTGCTTCTGGGGTGACCGCATCCAGAACGACCTGCGTCATGAACTCACCCACGCCACGTTACACAGTCTGCTGCACCATGTCCCCCTCTGGCTCGATGAGGGCTTGGCTATGTACTTTGAGCCAGGAATCGCAGCTCAGGGAAAAAACCAGCGAGCCTTGGCAGGCTTGGAAACCAGCATCAGAGAAGGCACCTGGAAGTGCGATCTGGATCGATTGCAATCATTGACCGAACTAGGCCAGATGGGGCTAAACGACTATTACGAAGTCTGGGCGTGGACACATTATCTTCTGCATGCTTCGCCATTACAGCGAAGCAGCACTCTGAGCTATCTGAAAGAACGCTTACGAGCTGATGCCAAGCCTGATCGATTCGAAGTGCCCGAAGAGGAAATGAAAGCACACCTGAAACTGCTGCTCGCAGAACGCAGCAGTTGGCCTCACGGGATGTGATTCACTCATATCGTCACCACTATCTTCCCCACGACGCTCATTGTTTCGAGCCGTTCTTGTGCTTCTCGTGCTTTTTCAAGTGGATAGATACTGTCAATCACAGGACGGAAGACCCGTCGTTCCACCAACTGCAATACCCGTAGCAGATCAGCCCGGCTGCCCATGTGAGCGCCCAT
>CAYPJB010000624.1:0-1997 GCA_964410845.1 uncultured Bacteroidales bacterium
AAGCAAAGCCCGTCCGGCTGATCAACGTCCCCGTCTCGTGGAGCGCGAACTGGAACGGGCTCAGCTACGCATTCGCACTGTCGATAGTCTGTATGCAAGCTGTCTGTTGGTAGGGGGCGTGCTGCTTTATTTGCTTCTGGTTATCGGGCTCGATTACTGGCTGCGACTCAGCGATGGCGCACGCCAAGTATTGTGGGGCCTGGCAGGCATCGGTGCACTTGCATTCATCGGTCTCCGCATTGTCTATCCTCTCGTTCGACATATCAACCCGTACTACACTGCGCGCATGATTGAGAAGGCGACGCCAGGTAGCAAGAATGGCATCATCAATTGGCTCGATCTGCGTGAACAACAGGTTAGCCCGATTATTAAAGATGCCTTAAGTCGGCGAGCCGTTCACGAACTCGACTCGGCCAACATGGAAGAAGCCATCCCTACCCGCAACCCGATCCGCACGGGCATTGTCGTAGGCATGGTACTCCTGGGCCTAATCGCCACTGCCTGGTTGCTGCCTGACCAGATCGGTTCCCTGTTCCAGCGAGCGATCTTCCCTTTTAAACCGGCCATTATCCCTACCCATACCCGGCTCGAGGTGTTAAGCCCGGTTAACGAACCAGTGCCTGAAGTGGATATCAACACCCTGCCGGTGAAGGAGATCCTGGTAGAACGTGGGCAACCGGTAGAGTTCCGAGTTATCACACATGGACATCTGCCCAACGAAGTGGTGATGGAATCACAAGCCATTGGCGACAAGCAGCCGGTGGTCAAACCACTGCGGCAAGACAAGAAAGATGATCCCACCCAGCCATGGCGTGTAGCTCTTTCTTCCAGCGACATTCCTGTTGATGGGTTTCTCTTCTGGTTCCGTGCCAATGATGGCCTCACTCGCAAGTTCAAGCTGGTGGTCACATCACGCACACCACCTTCTGTAAGCGATCTTGAAGTTCGCATGACCTTCCCCGCTTACACGAAGCGCCGGCCAGCGGTTCAGGGCATGGGACCGATCAAAGCCATCGAAGGCACCAAGGTCGATATTATGGTGACCGCTGATCGGGCCGCCTCCACAGGCGAGCTTGAAGTCATCGAAGAACAGACCGCAGATGACGGCAAGATCATTCCAATGCGTCGCCAATCTATCAAACTGGTGCGGCCCGAAGGGGGCAGTGAAGACAACAAGCTGGTTATTGCCGAGCCATTGATTCTGACTTCTAACCTCATCAGCAAGGATGACAAGAAGCAGAAGTTCTTCTACCAACTCACGCTTGTCAGCCCGGAAAATCTGACCGGCACATCTCCCAAGTATCCGCTGGATGTTCTGCCTGATCTTGCACCACGGGTATCTATTACCAGAGTGAAAGAGAAAGACGTTAAGGATATCAGTGAAGAGATCGAAGTGGAAGCGAATGCCGTCATCCCCGTGGCAGGCATCGCCCACGACGACATCGCCATGGGGCAGGTCAACTTCAAGCTGAAGACCAGCGATGGCCGTGATCTCCATTTCGTAGGACCGCCTCCTGCAGAGAAGAACCTGCAGAAGGCGAATGGTTTTACGCCACCACCAGTCAACTTTTTGCTGACACTCGATCTGAACAAATTGACCCTTGATGACAACCCTGCCACTGCCAAGCCGATTCAATTGAAACCAGGCACGATCATCGAAGCCGTGGTGGAAGGCATGGATACTGCCGAGCCCAAGGTCCACTTTGGCACGTCGCAACTGGTCAAGTTCCGTCTTAAGGGTGAAGCCAGCAAGGAACAGCGACAAGAGCAGGAGAAAAAGGCGAACGATCAGCAACAGAAGCACGAGCAGCAGAAGAAGGAACGCCAGCAACTGGAACCGCAAGATAACGAGAATAACAAGGAAAAGACTGAAGAAGACAAGCAAGCTGGCGATAAGAGCGACAAGCAAGCGGGTGACAAGTCCGACAAGCAAGCTGGCGACAAGAGCGACAAGCAAGCGGGTGACAAGTCCGACAAGCAAGCTGGCGACAAGAGCG
>CAYPJB010000625.1:0-1989 GCA_964410845.1 uncultured Bacteroidales bacterium
CCTTGTCGTTCACCACATCTTCCTTGTGGTTGCCGAAGGCTTCGGGGAACATGACACATTCGATGCTGCTGGTCAGATCTTCGAAGTAGAACCGCGCCATGCGGGTGTCGCCGGTTCTGCTCCGCTTGGCATTGGTCAGACGAACCTGGGTGAGCATGCCACCCACCATCACTTCCGAACCTGCGGAGAGCTTCTCGATATCAATCAAGCGGTGACTGGCGTAGGTCAACTCCGCTTCATGCTGTGCCAACGGATGGCTCGAGAAGTAGAAACCCAGTGCTTCCTTCTCGAAGTTGAGTTTGTCCTTCGCTGCCCAGGGATCGACGGTAGGCAACGTCCTCGGTGTTTTTTCCTTCGATGTTTCTTTGCCACCACTATCGCCCAGAAGATCGAAGATGCTTCCCTGGCCATGCTTCTTGTCTTCCTGAAGCGACGAAGCTTCCTGCACTGCACCAGGCAGAGCAATCATCAGCGCTGCCCGGTTTCCTTCGGGGGCAAGCTTATCGAGGGCACCGGCCTTGATAAGTGATTCCAGACCGGAGCGGGGAACCAGATGTCCATCCACCCGTTCGCATATTTCAAACAAGTCACGAAACGGGCCATTCGCCTGGCGCTCCTGCACAATTGCTTCCGCTGCCTTGCGACCCAGGCCACGGATCGCCACCAGCCCGAAGCTTATGGCATTTTCACCTGCTACGCCGAAATCCGCATCGCTGCAATTGATGTCGGGAGCCTGCACTTCCAGTCCCATTTCCTTGGTGTTGCGTACATGCTCTGCCACTTTATCCGTGTCACCCAGTTCACTGGTCAGCACCGCAGCCATGAACTCAGCAGGGTAGTGGGCCTTGAGGTAGGCCGTCTGGTAACTGACAAGTGCGTAGGCAGCTGAGTGAGACTTGTTGAATCCATAGCCACCGAAGACCACGATCTGTTCGAAGATCTGGTCTGCGACATCCTTCTTCACTCCACGTTCGACCGCACCCTTGATGAATTCCGCCCGGCGCTGATCGATGACATCCATCTTCTTCTTGCTGATGGCATTGATACACGCATATGCAGAACTGAGTTCAATACCACCCAGCAGGTTCAGAATCCGCATCACCTGCTCTTGATACACCATCACACCGTGCGTTTCTTCCAGCACCGTTTTCATGATGGGATGAACGTACGTCGGCTCTTCGCGTTTGTGCTTACGGTTGATGTACGAATCCACCAGTCCACCCTGCAGCGGACCGGGACGATAGAGTGCCGTTGACGCAATGATGTCACGGATGTTGTCAGGCTTCAGTGACCGAAGCAGCCCGCGGATGCCCTCCGATTCAAACTGGAACACACCCTGCGTTCGACCCGACTGCAGCAGCTTATACGTCGCCTCATCATCCAAAGGCAGCTTGGCAATATCGATATCGATGCCCCGATGCTGCTTGATCAGCTTGACGGCCTTGTCCAGCAGCGTGAGGGTACGCAAGCCGAGGAAGTCCATCTTCAGCATGCCGACCTTTTCGAGGTCGTTCATCGTCCATTGCGTGGTTACCTGATACTGCTTCTCGCCATCCTCGTCGCCCTTGTCCCCCTTCATCAGCACCCGCTGCACCGGCACATAATCGGTGATCGGCCCATTCGCAATCACCACTCCCGCCGCGTGCGTACCAACGTTCCGGTTCGTCCCTTCCAGCTTGATCGCAATGTCAAGCAACTCACGAATCTGAACGTCCTGCTTGTACTCCTTCTTCAGTTCCGCCACCTTCTCCATCGATTCTTCGATGGTGATGCCAATCGGTGCCTTCGGAATCAAATTGCTCAGCATGTTGACACGATCAAGAGGCACGCCCAGCACACGGCCCACATCCTTGATCGCAGCCCGGGCCGCCATCGTGCCGAAGGTCGCAATCTGGGCTACCGACTGCTCGCCATACTTCTGCTTGACGTACTGGATCACCAACTCGCGCCGATCCTGGCAGAAGTCGATATCGATATCAGGCGCCTCCG
>CAYPJB010000626.1:0-1973 GCA_964410845.1 uncultured Bacteroidales bacterium
ACATTATTATATTGTATATCATTCGTCATTCACTCTATGGATCGACAAAAAAAAACTCATCTATTGATCAAGAGTCAGGTAAAGGCCACCTTGCAACGTACTCGTCGAGAGAATCCCAACTCAGAAGAAGTGCTTAAGATAGCGGTAACAGACCGCATCAGTAAAGCGTCAGTGAACGCAGTTCTGCCGAAAGAACACATTTGCTTCAATGTTCCAACTGGCGCCAAGCAAATAACCAACGTACTGCAGAAAAAGTGATACCGATGACAACCCCACTCTCTCGCCAAACCTTTAACACCGCCCAGCTCTTCCTCGAGCATCCGCCTCGGCTGGTTCATCCGAACAAGCAACTCGTCTATCGCATTGCCTGTCCTCCTGGGACTACGCACTCGGGGATGATCACGTTCTCTCGCTGGCAGGAGATGGATATATCCGCTTGCACGATCAAAGACACTGCCCCCATTCAGGTAGAGCATCGCGCTGACTACTTTGGCTACGAGCCAATACCACAGAACAGCAACGCTGTCGAATGGTATCTCAACTTCGCCCACCATGAGGCGTTTGCTTTCTATGGTGGACCGTTGTTTGCTCAGGATGAGATGCAGGTCGCAGAGCATCCCGCACTCGCAGCATTGCGGGAAGCTTTGCTGAAAACCACTATCCAACCACTCACGGTGGAGAACGGTTCCGCCACACCGATCCTGGTGATGGGCGTGGAGCGTCGTTGCCAGGTGGCCACCAATCCCAACCCCGCCGAAGGCAGACCCTTCGGGCTCTATGGCAACCACTTTGCACGAGCTACCCCGGAAGCGATTCGACAAGCAACGAAGGCGATTGTGCCTCCCACCATCTCCAACATCCTTGCGATTGAAGCACCTGTCGGTGGCCACGGCCCCTATCGTCTCAGCGAGATCTGCTACATTCTGATCACTGCCTACAGCGGGTTCAAAGCTGCGCTCTTGGAATCATCGCGAGAGCGATCAACGCCTCCGGACGTGGTGATTCACACAGGCTTCTGGGGCTGCGGAGCCTACGGCGGCAACCGTATCCTGATGACGCTGTTACAACTCCTCGCAGCCCGCATGGCCGGTATCACCCGGCTCGTGTTTCATACTGGTGATGCATCTGGAACCCCAGCGTTCCAACAGGGGTTGCAAGTCATGGCCGAACTGGTGACTCATTCCAGTGGCAAATCATTCTTTGAACTGGTGTCTCAGATCGAAGCCATGAGGTTTCAGTGGGGCGTAGGGGATGGGAATTAACTAGCGATCATAATCAACAGATTCTAAGAGCACCCCGTTTCAGCACATTGAGGAGAAGAAGCCGTAGCGGACAAATCAATAGGCCGAAGAAGTGGCAGACGGAGAAGGACAAAATCTCCAAGACTCCTGAGAAAAAGTAGGGTAGCCTGACGCCAACCGGCCCGCATTTTCGCTAGTGGGTCAGGAGGCAATTGCCATGACTGAAGAAACCCTCTTTGAACTAGCATTACGCACACCCGAAGCAGAACGGGGGGCACTCCTGGACCGCGCCTGCGAAGGAAACCCTGAACTGCGGGCGAGGGTCGAAGCGCTGTTGCAGGCGGATGCAGCCTCAGCACCGTTGTTAAATACTTCTCCGTTCCTGGAAGCCACCACCGGCTTCCAGGCGACCGCCAGCTACATGTCGAACGACCCCACACCCGGAGTCCTCATCGCAGGCCGCTACACCCTGGAACAGAAACTCGGTGAAGGGGGCATGGGCGAGGTCTGGGTCGCCAGGCAGTCCGAACCCGTCAAACGCAGAGTGGCGCTCAAGCTAATCAAGGCAGGGATGGATTCCAAGTCAGTCGTGCAGCGGTTCGAGCAGGAACGGCAAGCGCTCGCCCTGATGGATCACCCGAACATCGCCAAGGTACTCGATGGTGGTCTTACGGAACAGCGACAGCCGTTCTTTGTGATGGAACTGGTTAACGGCCTGCCACTCACCAGGTT
>CAYPJB010000627.1:0-1968 GCA_964410845.1 uncultured Bacteroidales bacterium
ACCAGGACTGACTCGATGTATTCATTTATCTTTCTTATCTTGTCCACGTTTTATGTGGTGGAAGCACCACGGGTGGAACTGGTACGGGATATCACCTATTACGAAAGCACTAGCGCGGATGCCAGGAAACACAAGCTGGATCTTTACCTGCCAGCTTCTCGGCGAGACTTCCCGGTCGTCGTCTTTGTCCACGGTGGTGGCTGGTCGCAAGGGGATAAGAACTACTGGTTTGATCTTTATGGAAAAATTGGCCGATCATTCGCTGGTGAAGGCATCGGTGTCGCAGTTATCAACTATCGCCTGTCCCCCAAGGTGATGAATCCTGAACAGGCTTCGGATGTTGCCCAAGCTATCGGCTGGGTTAGCAAGAACATCTCCAAGTATGGCGGCAAGCCGGAACAGCTTTTCCTGGCAGGCCACTCTGCGGGTGGGCACCTGGTGTCGCTCGTTTCCAGCGATCCCACTTACCTGGAGAAAGTTGGCCTGAAACCTGGCAACATCAATGGCGTGATTTCGATCAGTGGCGTTTACGATGTTCAAGACGATAATCCGCTGTTCGAACGAGTCTTCGGCAAAACCATCGACAAGCGACATCTCTGTTCGCCTATCAATCATGTGAAGGAGGGTTTGCCACCGTTCCTTATTCTGCATGGCGACCATGAGCTACCATTTTGCGACGGCCCGTGCGCTGAGAAGTTTTATGGCAAGCTCAAAGATTGCCGGAATAACTGTCGGCTGATGCCGATCCCAGAGCGGAATCACATGTCCATCATCGCCCGCATTGCCGAAACGAATGACCCCGGCCAGCAAGCCATCTTGCAATTCATCCGTACCAGCAAACCATGAGTTCGGTAGTTGGCCGTTTGGCACCATCCCCTACCGGCGGCCAGCACCTGGGCAACGCCCGCACCTACCTCGTCGCCTGGCTCTCGGTTCGTAGCCAGGGTGGTCAAGTTATCCTCCGCATGGAGGATATCGATTCACCAAGAGTGAAAGAAGATGCAGCCCAGCAGGCCATTGATGATTTGCAATGGCTTGGTCTCGATTGGGATGTTGGCCCGATTGTTCAGACGACACGGCTGGGCAAGTATCATGCTGCACTGGAAGAACTGAAGTCGAAAGAGTTGGTCTACCCCTGTACTTGTACCCGCAAGGACATCGAACAAGCCGCCAGCGCTCCACATCTTGATCATGAGATGCCGCCGTATCCAGGCCTCTGTGCCTATCGCCATGTTGCTGATGCAGATAACATTACAGACAAACCCTACGCCTGGCGGTTTCGCTCGAAAGCTGTCCCCGCCTACGATGACCTCTTCGCAGGCCACATCGCCCCGCGTGTAGAGTACGGTGGTGACTTCGTTGTCTGGAAGAACAATAATACCCCTGCGTATCAGTTAGCTGTAGTGGTGGATGATGCTGAGATGGGCGTGACAGAAGTGGTCCGCGGCGATGACTTGATACCATCGACGCCAAGGCAGTTGCAGTTGTATGGTGCATTGAATCTGCAAGCTCCCACCTTCGCCCACGTTCCGCTCGTTGTCGGCACCGATGGCAGAAGACTAGCCAAACGCCACGGCGATACGAGACTAGCCAGTTACCGCCAGCAAGGCTTGACACCCGAGGAGATCGTAGGCTACCTGGCCTGGAGTTGCGGCTGGCAAAGTGTTCGCCGGCCCATCAGTGCCAGAGAGTTGGTATCGAAGTTTCGGTGGGAGGACATACCGAGGGAGAAGTGGGTGGTTGGGGATTCACCATTCCGAGCAGTGTATTCGTGACTTCTACAATAACCCCCATGCTCGAATACCTTCTCGGTCCACAATACAGCACCGCGCGATTAAGTTGGTTGACAACTCGGGTGGCTAACCCATCGCTGGAGCTGGCACGGGGGTTGGTCTTTCTCTTTCGTGGCACGGGTGCATGGTTCACGCCCGGGTTTGGAGCGTTGGCGGACCGGTTGCGAAGTGAGGG
>CAYPJB010000628.1:0-1952 GCA_964410845.1 uncultured Bacteroidales bacterium
GAACTTTTCTGCCACTGCCAGCGTTGTACCAATAGAGATACTTGTAGCCATCTTCATGGTGGACTACTAAGATTTTCGGTGCTGGCCCGAACACAGCCAGTTCCGGCAAGCATTCGTTTGCCGACACTTTCCCTGGCATGCCTTGTCAAATACTCCGTGGAAAGTCCTCTTCATGAGCAACATGATTGAAGTGAACAAGCTGACCAAGCAGTTCGGTCAGGTACTCGCCGTCGATAATGTCAGTTTTCAGGTACGCAAGGGTGAAGTGGTAGGCTTTCTTGGGCCGAACGGTGCCGGGAAATCGACCACGATGCGTATTCTTACCACGTACATCCCCGCTACTAGTGGTACAGCCAGCATTGCCGGGTTTGATGTGATGAACGATTCGATGCAGGTGCGAGAGAACCTCGGTTATCTGCCTGAGAACGTGCCACTCTACCCCGAAATGCGGGTGTCGGAGTACCTCCAGTTCCGGGCCCAACTCAAGGGCATTGCTCGCGATCAACGTCAAAAGCGACTTGGTTATGTCTATGATCGGTGTCGCCTCGAAGGGGTGAAACGCCGATTGATCGGCACTCTCTCTCGTGGCTATCGCCAGCGTGTCGGGTTGGCCGATGCGTTGCTTGCTGATCCGCCGTTGCTGATACTCGATGAACCGACGGCAGGCCTGGATCCCAATCAACAGGGCGAAACGCTGAAGCTGATCAAAGAGTTGGCCCAGAAGCACACCGTGCTCCTTTCCACCCACATTCTGCCCGAAGTCGAAGAGACCTGCGAACGGGTCATTATCATCTCGCAGGGCAAGGTCGCTCTCGATGATCGGCTCGACAACCTGCAGAAGGAAATGAGCATCGTGCTGGAAGCCCGAGGTTCCTCGGTCGATCTGCATTCAGCTCTCAAGAGTCTGGATGGCGTGACCGATGTAAAAACGCTTACTTCAGATGCACAGGATGCTGGAGTGTTCAGCTTCGAGATTCATACCCGGGATGATGCTGACCTGCGAGAACTGGTTTCCCGAAGGGTTGTTGAACGGGGAGCCACGCTGCGTCGGCTTGATTTGAAGCGTCGTTCACTCCGTGATCTCTTCGTGCAGATCACCACCCATCGCAGTAGCGCAGCCTGATAACCAGTTTCATTCGTTGATGCAGATTCTTTCTGGATAGCTAAGCATGAGTCAAGATACCTCCCTCGATACCCTGCAAGGCAGCACACCTTCCCGCCTGGTGACTGAGACCCCGAACTGGGTTCGCATCGTCGGACTGATCGGCATGGTCATGGCGCTCGCAGGCATGGCCATGTACGCCTACAACATGTGGGTTTACACCAGCATCGCCAATATGAACGCAGCAGCCTTGGGAGATGAACCCAAAGGAAAAGTCTATCCTTTTGCCATTCCCTTCTACGTGATTGGCGTGTTGTTGATGCTCTTTCAGGCCAGCCGGGAAAAGGACAAGGTTCAACGGCGGATGCTGGGCATCATTGGTATCTGCTTGTTCAGCCTGGGGGTGCTTTTCACCACTCACGTGCTGGTAAGCGAAGCAGTGAAGAATTGGCTGGTCAGTGGCGAGACCAGCATTGAGTCAGCGATCAGCAGCGGTAAATGGGCCGGGCTGGCGGGAACGGTGGTGATAGCACTGATTCTGTTGCTGGCCTGGGTTGCCCCATTCGTGCGATCGGTTTCAGGAACGCGTGTATCGCTTTTGGGCTTCGGTGCTGCATGGATTCAGCAGATGGGGAAGCCACTGGTAGCTGCTACTACGCTGTATGGAATCATTGGAGTTGGTGTGCTGGCGGCGATAGGTTTCTTCCTGAAAGATCCGCTGAGCATCTATGCAGATAAGGGGCTGCAATACAGCGTCGATAACCGGGTGGCGTATGGTCTCGGGTCATATGCTCTGGTGTTCATGCTGACGGGGCAGACGGACGTCGTGGGCCGGCGGGTCAGCGACGTG
>CAYPJB010000629.1:0-1950 GCA_964410845.1 uncultured Bacteroidales bacterium
TGACGCGCAAATGGATGCGAGATATTTGCCTTCTTCATAAAGTTTGAGGGCTTCTTCAAGCCGGTCGTTGCTGTTGTAGTCGCCGGCTAAATTCTCCATACTCATCAGTGTGTCCTCATCCTCCGGGCCTAGTGTGGCTTTCTGAATCGCGAGAGTTTCCTGACGGAGTTTGAGCGATTCACTTTTTCGACCGAGTTTGCGATAGCAATTGGCTAAATTGTTCATGGTCATTAGGGTGGCGCGGTCATTGGGGCCTAGTTTGGCTATCCGAAGGGCCAGTACTTCTTCAAAGAGCGTAGCCGCTTCCTGTGCTTTATTCATATGCGCGAAGCAGACAGCCAAGCCATGCTTGGCACGAAGTGTTTCTGGGTGATCGGGCCCACGTTGCTTGGTGTTCAAAGAGATAGCTGCCTGGCATTGCTCGGCTCCGATCTTATCATCACCTACCGCAGAAAACATACTTCCCAACTTGAGACGTAACCGGGCTTCGATCAGAGGCTTATCGACGAAGCCCTCATTCACAAATGGCAGTGCTGCTTCGACTGCCTTACGGAGCGTCACATCATAGCCCAAGCCTCCCTTATCTCCTTTCGGACGAGCCGCATCAAAGACCTTGTTCTCGATAAAGTCCAAGACAGCCTGCGTCTCAGATTCTCGGGCCTCTGCTGCTTCTTTCGCCTTCCTTTCGGCCACGCTTGCAGACCTGGCTTCGAACAGCCCCCACGTTGTGCTGAGGATACCTCCCACCAATGCCAGCAATATCAATGAGGCAGCCGGCACAGGTCCTCGATGCCGCTCAACAAATTTTCTCAACCGGTACCCCACCGAATGAGGTTGGGCTTCCACCATTTCATTTGCCAAGTATCGCTGTATATCCCGCCCCAATCCATTCGCCGTCGCATACCTCCGATTGCGATCCTTCTCCAGTGTCTTCATCACGATCCAGTCCAGCTCACCACGAACCAGCTTCGATAGCTTAGATGGCTCCATGTTGCGCTGTGCTGAGATCGAGGCCAGCTTATCCCCCGATTCACTTAACCTCGTGCTGGGTTTCTGTGGCTCCTCTTCCTTGATCAACCGCAGAATCTCCAGATTCGCTGCCTCCTTCAGTCGTTTGCGGGTCAGGGGCGTGCTGCCAGTAAGCAGTTCGTAGAGGAGAACTCCCAATGAATAGATGTCACTGCGGGTATCAACTCCCAAGTTGTTGATCTCAGCTTGCTCCGGGCTCATGTATTCGAGCGTGCCGACCATGGATCCGAAGTTTGTGAAGAGGGTATTGTCGGTCAGTCGCTGGTCGATGGCCTTGGCGACGCCAAAGTCGATGACTTTAGGGACGGGTTTGCCGTCGTAGAGCGTGACGAGAATATTGCTCGGCTTGATGTCGCGGTGAATGATTCCCTTTTGGTGGGCGTGCTGGATCGCCTGACATACGGGGATGAAGAGTTCCAGGCGTTCGCGGGGTGTCAGGTGATTCTCGTCGCAGTACCTGGTGATGGGGATGCCATTGATGAGCTCCATCACGAAGTAGGGTCGGCCTGTGAGCGGCGCAGCGTCAGCTCGCTGGTCAACCGGCGGACTAACGTCGCGCCGCTCTCCGGTCGTACCGCCGTCGATGACTCTCGCAATGTTGACATGGTCCATCATGGCCAGGGCCTGGCGTTCCGCTTCAAAGCGGGCGATGACTTGTCTGCTGTCCATACCGGGCTTGATGATCTTCAAGGCGACCTTGCGATGGACGGGCTGGGTTTGCTCAGCCATGTAGACGACACCCATGCCCCCTTCGCCTATCTGCTGGAGCAACTTGTAGGGGCCGATCTGGGTGCCAGGGAGAATGGGGGCAGGCAGTTCCATCGTGTTGTTGGAAATCTGGGCAGGTTCCAGAAAGCTATTTGCTTCCTGATGGGCTACCAGGAGTTGATGTACTCGTTGCTGGAGTGCATCATCGTCACC
>CAYPJB010000630.1:0-1947 GCA_964410845.1 uncultured Bacteroidales bacterium
AGATTGTGGTTCTGGATGTTGGGGGTTCAAGTCCCCTCTCTCACCCTGAAACGGCAAAGCCACGAGATTAATCTCGTGGCTTTGTTTGTTTATGCGACTTGTTCTCAAAGTCGCAGTCATCTCGGCGGCGCGAGATGACTACCATCGGTTAACGCCAGCGCTTTGGTGACGAGACCAGCTTTTCCTTGGCCTTGTGCTTCGGCTTCTTTTTAGGAAGTTGTTCCTGGCGAGGTTGGTCATCGTGTTGGCGTCGTCGTGGTGCACGCTGATCACCACGAGGTGGGAAGGCCCGTTCACGATGATGCCTTGGAGCTGAGTCACCTGCTGGTTCATCACCTTCGCCACTACGGGGTTGAGGTGGGAAGTCGAGCTTGATGGCCCGATTCACTGGCACCTGTCGCCTGAGCAGGCGTTCGATGTTACGCAGATACTTCTGCTCGTCCATATCACAGAACGAGATGGCCAGGCCCTTGGCGCCAGCACGACCAGTTCGGCCGATGCGGTGAACGTAGGTCTCTGGTTCGTGAGGCAGATCGTAGTTGAAGACGTGGGAAATGTTATCCACATCGATACCACGAGCAGCCACATCGGTGGCGACCACTACCTTCGTGCGGTTGTTTCGCAGGTTCTGCAGCGTTCGTAGACGGCTGGCCTGGGTCTTGTTGCCATGCAGGGCTTCAGCTTCGATGCCTGCCTTGCTCAGTTGCTTAACCACGCGGTCTGCACCGTGCTTGGTGCGGGTGAAGACCAGGGAACGAACCATTTCTTCCTGCGAAAGCATCTGAACCAGCAGGTTAGTTTTCAATCGCTGAGGTACATGGCAGACCGATTCTTCAATAAGCCCCTGCTCCTGCTTGGGAGCAGCAATAGTCACATGCACAGGGTGTTTCAGCATCGACTTGGCGAGTTGTTCAATCTCGCGAGGCATCGTAGCAGAGAACAGCACCGATTGACGGGCTTTGGGAAGTTGAGCCATGATCTTGCGAAGGTCAGGTTCGAAACCCATGTCGAGCATGCGGTCAGCTTCGTCGAGGACGAAGATTTCCACCTTGCTGAAATCGACGAGGCCCTGGTTCATCAGATCAATCAGGCGACCTGGAGTAGCAATAAGGATATCGATGCCACGGCGAAGTGCCATGATTTGAGGATTGTAGCCCACGCCACCATAGATGCAGGTGCCCCGCAGCGAGGTGAAGTGGCCATAGGAATAGAAAGCTTCGTCGATCTGTGCCGCGAGTTCACGGGTAGGCGACAGGAGCACGGCCCGAATAGGGCGAGGGCCCGTCTTGGGGCGTTCACCCTTGCTCAGGTGATGGAGGATTGGCAGGCAGAAGGCGGCAGTCTTGCCGGTGCCTGTGGGGGCGCAGCCGAGTACATCCTTGCCTGCAAGCAGGTGGGGAATCGTCTGAGCCTGGATCGGAGTTGGTACGGTGTAGCCTTCCTTCGTGACAGCACGAAGAATAGGCTCGGCGAGGCCGAGTTCGGCGAAAGTCATAGCAGTCCTGCGGATCTAGGATCCAGGACCAATTGAAGAACACACAGTGCGTTCGGGAAACCATTGGACCTGGCAGCAATCCAATGGCAAACTAACGTGGCCGTGAATTGAACTGAACTAGTACTATAGCTGGGACCAGCGAGGAATCAAGGGTTTGCCCCTGCAAAGGCCGCGATGCCCACCAAAAGCGTCATACTGGATGATCTGGAACAACTGTGCAGATGAATCACTACTGTCGCTTCAACGATTAGACCCCTCACCCGACACGTAAATTCTGCAAGCTCGAGCGTTGGCGATCCATCCATAGCATCATGCCAAAAGGGGAAGTCATGCCATGGCACGACTTCCCCTCTGGCGTTTTTTATCCCACGTGAGTTTCCTTCGCTCACACTTTGGTTAGTATGTTACACCAGATTCATACTCGTCATCAACTCCGCATTCGTCTTCGCCCG
>CAYPJB010000631.1:0-1938 GCA_964410845.1 uncultured Bacteroidales bacterium
CGAACTGCCTGAGTGAGGAATGAGCAAAATAGATCAGCTATCGGGTGCCTTGTTCAGTAAGAAAAGAGAAAGAGAACAGGAGAGCGGAAAGATATGCGAACGCCATTCATTGTGGGCAACTGGAAGATGAACCTCGACCGAGCCGGGGCTGAAGCTCTGGCCCAGGGAGTTGCAGAGAAGACAGCAGGGAACACCAGGGTTCGCATCGGTGTTTGCCCACCATTTCCTTACCTTGCAGGGGTAAAGACTGCATTAGCTGGTAGCAGTGTGCAATTGGGGGCACAGAATATTTACTTCGAAACCAAGGGTGCCTTTACTGGTGAAGTCAGTGCTGCCATGGTGCTGGATGTAGGCTGCCAGTTCACCTTGCTTGGGCATAGCGAGCGTCGGCTGATCCTGGGCGAAACGGATGCCGTTGTTAACAGGAAGTTGATCACGGCTCTGGCAGGTGGATTGCATGTTATCCTGTGCGTTGGCGAAACATTGGAACAGCGTCAGCAGAACAAGACGGAAGCTGTCGTCGAAAGCCAATTACAAGGCAGCCTGGCAGGAATCACACTCGATCCAAGTAAAATCACACTGGCGTACGAGCCGGTCTGGGCTATTGGTACCGGTGTAGTAGCCACGCCGGAGCAAGCTGAAGCGGTGCATCATTTCATTCGTCAATGGCTGACGAAAACCTATTCAGCAACGGTATCGCAGGCGACGTGCATCCAGTACGGTGGCAGTGTCAATCCAGGCAACGCCAAAACACTGCTCTCGCAACCCAATGTCGATGGTTTGCTGGTGGGTGGAGCGAGCCTGAAAGCTGATGACTTCGCTGCCATCGTGGCTGCAGGTTAATGGAATTGAACCAATTCGAGGATAGGGCTGATTGTCGATGCTGGTGACGTGCTCTGCTTGTGATCGCAGTCTGGAATTCAGTGGAGAGCGTCCCTCCTTTTGTGCCTTTTGCGGCAAGAAGCTGAAGTCGCCGGCTTTGACTCGCACCGATTCGTATAAGCCAACACCATCTTCAGGCGAGCAGAGTAAAACCGAGGTACCGCCTGATAACCGTATCATCAGCTTTGCCGGCGTGGGCCAGCGAATACCTGAGAAGATCGGTAATTACAAGGTGCTTCGACAACTCGGTGCCGGTGGTATGGGCACCGTGTACGAAGCAGAAGATAGTGACCACGATCGCAAAGTGGCCATCAAACTCATCAAGCCCCATATCGCTGCCGCAACGGAGAACCTCGAACGCTTCCGGCAGGAAGGCCGGTTGGCCAGCCTGATCACGCATCCCTGCTGCGTATTCGTCTACCATGCCGATGAAGACCAGGGCAGACCCTACATCGTGATGGAGTTGATGCCAGGAGCGACACTGAAAGATATCGTCTCGCAGCAGGGGCCGTTGCAGATCGGGCAGGCGATCAACAAGATTCTGGATGTCATTGATGGTTTGCAGGCTGCTCATCAACTCGGCGTGATTCACCGCGACGTCAAGCCATCCAACTGCTTTGTGCTCACGAATGGGCATGTGAAAGTAGGCGATTTTGGTCTGTCTAAAGTATTGCCAACTGATACGGAAAGTACAGGCCGTACTCCGGAACTAGAAGCGACAACAGCAGAGAAAGAGGAGGGGATCACCCGTACTGGCGTTTTCGTTGGTACGCCGCTCTTTGCCTCGCCGGAGCAGATCAAAGGTGAGATGGTAGACTTTCGTACGGATGTCTATTCAGTATCAGCAACACTGTATTTCCTGCTGACAGGCCAGGCCCCGTTTGAAGGCGGCGATAATACAGCCACCATTGCCCGCATTGTCAGTGAGAATCCGCAGAGTATCCGACAGCTTCGGCCTGATATTCCGCCCGAGTTGGATCGTGTGATCATGCGTGGCTTGGAACGTGATCGGGATGTGCGATACTGCAGTTTGACAGAACTGCGAACAGCCCTGTT
>CAYPJB010000632.1:0-1919 GCA_964410845.1 uncultured Bacteroidales bacterium
CGTTAGACCAGTGGATGCAGCCCTGATCATTGCTCCGGAGTTCGATTGCATCCTCGAAAGGCTAGTCCGTCAGGCACATGACATGGGCTGGAAACTGCTAGGTTCTTCGCCTGAGGCCATCCATCTGACTGCCGACAAGTGGCAGTTGTATCAGCACTGGAAACACCATCGAGTACCTACGCCTGAGACATGGTTTGCCAAGGAACCGCCAACTCGCGCAGGCCGATATCTCATCAAACATCGTTGGGGGGCAGGTTCACTCGGGGTCAAACCCTGGCAGGCTGGAATGATCGTCGATGATCAGTCCATCGTTCAAGAGTCTCACGATGGCATCAGCGCGAGCTTGGCCTTTCTCATCGATCTCAAGGGGCAAGCTACGCCACTTTGGCCTGCCTATCAGCACATTAGTGATGATGGCTCTTTCCAATACCTGGGAGGTTCGCTGGTACAGAATCCTGAACATCGTGAGCGCATCATCCGCGTGGCTACTTCTGCGATACGCGATATTCCAGGGCTGTTCGGTTACATCGGAGTTGATGCATTGTTATGTGACACAGATGATGTTGTGCTGGAAATCAACCCTCGGCTCACCACCAGCTATCTTGGTTTGAGGAAAGCGACCACGACTAATCTGGTGGGGTGCATGATTGCTTGTGCGAATGGTGAAAACTTCAACATTGACTGGATACGCAAGAGGGTAAGCTGGGATGCGTCTGGGATGATAAATACTGTCGAAGTGTAATAATGAGCGATTGATCTGCAACTCTACTCTTGACCAGTTTCTACCCTTGGGTATAGTTCCACGTCATGGGATACCTTCACAAGCTAGGGATGGCGTGGGGAATCTGTCTGGGACTGGCAGCTCTTTCGTGGGCTGATCCACCAGCAGAAGTCGACTATCTCGTCTTGAAAAATGGCTCTGTTCTCACAGGTCGCGTTGTACCAGATGGTTCAACGTACATTCTGCGAAGCCTAACCAGTTCAGGTGAATCCCGGTATGCCGCTTCGATGGTATCCAAGCTGTGCCACTCTGCAACTGAGACCTACACACAATTGAAGAAATCGACGGTGGATGGTGATGCCAGTGAGCATTGCCGCCTGGCACGTTTCTGTATTGAGAACAACCTGATCTCTCAGGCAAAAACCGAAATCGATGCTGCATTGGCTGCTGATCGCCGGAGCACCGAAGCACAAGCATTGAAACGTCAATTGATGCAAAAGCTCTTCAAACCAGCTGAAAAACCAGCTGCGATTCCTGCTCTTCCCGGAGCAACAGTGCTGCCCATCGCTGCTGCTTCACTGGATGATTGGCCAGTGTTGCAGAATGCTGCATATTTCCATGACTACACCACACGGATCCAACCTATGCTGTTGGCTGGTTGTGGCACGGGTGCTTGCCATGGCAATGCAGAAGGTAAACGGGCCTTTGCAATCAAGCGCGGTATCGTTGGAGTACCTCTTTCACCACTGCACAGTCGAAGCAACCTGGAACGAACACTAGCCCTGATTGATCGTGAAAACCCTGAAACCAGCGAGTTGCTTAAGCGAGCTGCACAACCTCATGGCAATGTGAAAACCTGGCCAGTCACCATCGAACAGCAACAGGCCTGGAGGCAATGGGCACTGGTGATAGCTGGCAAAACGACAGAGATCGCCAAAACGCCATCTGAAAAAACAGCGGGCAAGCCAACATCTCAGGAATTTGCATCAGGTGGAACTGCTCCCGGAAATGGTGCCACAATATCATCTCCTCCCCCTTCTTCCAGTTTGCCAGTTATTCCGGGTCTCTCGGGTGGAGCCATTCAGCAAATGGGAGGCGTTGCTCCAGCAATTCCTGAACGCCAAGCCCCTTCTCCTTCGAGCGGCAGTTCCCTGCCAACCATTCCTGGAGTTTCGGGGAAGGCACAGGGCAATGCCAC
>CAYPJB010000633.1:0-1912 GCA_964410845.1 uncultured Bacteroidales bacterium
TGTAGTTCTTCAGGTGATAAATGCGGCACCACCGATAGGACAATTTCTTTCTGAAACTCCAGTATAGCATTCTCGTTGCCAGCTTGTTTTATCCCGCTGAGTACCTCAGATGTATTGGTGGCCTGCTTCCGTAACCGTCCTGTCTGGCGAAGGTGCTCTTTGACAACATTCACCGCAAATCCATGCAGCCAGGCTTTCGGATCACCTCGGCTTGCATCGAAGTCATGCTTCTTCTCAAGTGCCTTCATCAATCAGATTTGCGTGAGGTCACGAGCCTCTTCCTCAAGAGACTGTTTTGATAGGTAGCTATACTTGAGGAGCATCGCCTTAATGTGCTTGAGTAAATGAGTAGTGGTCTCCTGCAAACGCAACGCCTGTTCAAGCACCTCAGTGCTTGCAGCGGTATCAGTTTGTGGAGCCAACAATGCCATGGAACGACAACCATTACATGCGATTCTAAAACTACTTGCACTTCGGCATCAAAATGTTACACCAAAAAAAGGAACTATCCAAGAAAATGCAGCTCGAATCGCAATTGCCTGACCATGTAAATGCATAGACAGCTCTGAATTAGCACCTGTGTGATTAGCTTGGGAGTTCTTATAGCTAAAAAAAAATCCAGGAGCAGCCCGAAGGCTGCTCCTGGTTGACGTTTGAATGGTTCAGGTGTTATGTAGAAGGTTATTGCATGCAGACACTACTTTCTGGTAAAGAACCGTCCATTAACACTGGAGTGTCAGCAATCTTGTTACTTGAAACAAACCATTGTCGGTTCGCTGCCTGTTCAGCAGGTGGCTCAGTGATCAAATGAAAGCCAAGCCGTTTGATAGTGCGAATCTGATCGCCAGTCTTGCGCGCAACTGCACGTAGCAGGTCTCGCCTGTGCATGCTAGTCTCCTTGATTGATGAATTGGATGTCGACGAACTACACTTCAACGCTGATCTTGCCAGCGTTGCTACTTGTCAGTTTGCTTGCTTTCAGCCTTGGAGTGGTTGTCCACTTTGAGCGAATGAGGCGGGTTTTCAAAACCAAGCTTTTCGGCTACCATGCCCGCTAGCCAGCGTATGAATTGACCCTGTGTGGTATCAGCACTGAAAGAATGGGTGGTTGCCGTAGTTGTAACCTTGCGTTGCTTGTGTTTCTTCATTCCTGCTTTCCTCGAAGAAAGAAATAACCCACACTGGGTAGTGTGGGCTAATAGGTTCGTTTGCGGGGTATGAGGTCATGCAGACTAGATTGTCGACAGGTATTTTTCACGAGATTTGAATCTCGGCCTGTGAGGCAATTCCGTGAGCTTCCGATAGGGATCCGTGCATCCCTGCTGATCCATCATGGATTGCAGTTTGATAGCTTGATCGACCACTACCGGAGCAATGCCTAACTGCCGTCCAATCTGTTTCTTCGAAATCCCCGTCTTCATGAGATGGATTACATCCTTGCGATACTTCTCACGTTGCGGTGGTTCAAAGAGGTTCACTATCAGTTCATGTTCGATCAAACCATTCATCAACTGTAGAGGCATCCCTTCTTTGAAGGCATCGAGACGTATCGTTACGTGTGCACGCAAGACCATCATGCCTCCATCGAGAAGCATATAAGGATGCAACTCAACCTTGGGTATCAATTGTGAGAGAAGTCGATGTGTTGCTGGGTCCTTGAAGTCTGCGTCAGCCAGACTCTGTCGAGCAAGTTGCCTGAGCTCATCCATGCTGGGCAGTTCGACTTCACGTACTTCTTCCTCCTGAAGCTGAGCAACCTCCGATTGCTTGCTAACCAGTTCTGCTTCCAAGTACGCCAGCTTTTCTTTTAACGATGGACTACTACCGCTCTCAGCGATCGCATCCGTGACGTTATCAACCTTCTGACGTAAGGAAGCGATTTCCTGTAACAGTTTCTGTCTCGTTGATTGAG
>CAYPJB010000634.1:0-1910 GCA_964410845.1 uncultured Bacteroidales bacterium
AAATCATCGACACCGCCTGGCGTTGGCATCGGAGTCATCCGAAGGGGTATGGTGCATAATAATCTGGATTGTAGTCATCAAGCTCTGTCATTATGACCGCGATGCCGAGCGTCTACCCAATAAACATGCGTATCATCAACCTGCCAGGTACCAGGTATAGTCCCCGCATGTACACTCACTTTCACCCATCGCCAAATCTCCTTGCCAAACCCCTGCCTCCCTCTATCATGCCCTAACACAGATTGTTCCAACAGGTTACGGCTCGTCCTTGCGTCTTGTTGACGGGGTGATTGGCTGTGCGAGGCTCCAGTTATGTCGATTTCGAAGGAAAAGAAGCAGGAAATCATCGGTTCGCATCGTCAGAAGGAAAAGGATACCGGATCACCCGAAGTGCAGGTAGCCATCCTGACCAGCCGTATTGGTGAACTGACGCAGCATCTCAAGATCCACGACAAGGATTATGCCAGTCGTCGCGGGCTGCTCATGATGGTCAGCCGACGTAACAGTTTGCTCACCTATCTTCGCAATAAAGACCGCAATCGATATCAAGCCCTGATCAGCAAGCTGGGGCTGCGAAAGTAATCATGTTTGCAAGGCGGCCACAGTGCCGCCTTGTCGCTTTGGTATGGCAGTACGGCGTTACATTTACAGGCGATTACATAGGTGGTACGTAAGCCCACCAACCTGCCGCAGTCTTGCCAGTAGTCATCTCTTTTTCGGACACAGTCCACGAGAACCCTTATGCAAGTCCACCGCGTCGAACGTCAGTTCGGTGGAAAAACCATCAGTATCGAAACCGGAAAAATCGCAAAGCAGGCCCACGGGGCTGTCATCGTCACCATGGGCGAAACCATGGTGCTGGTCACTGCTGTGGAAGGCAATGTCATTCCCGGCCGCGATTTCTTCCCCCTCACCGTGGAATACCGCGAGAAGGTTTACTCCGCGGGCAAGTTCCCCGGTGGTTATATCAAACGAGAAGGCCGGCCTTCCCTCAAGGAAACGCTCACTTCCCGCCTGATTGACCGTCCTCTCCGTCCACTCTTTCCAGAACACTACATCAACGAAGTGCAGGTGATGGCATCGGTCATCTCTGCAGACGATGTCAACGATCCTGATGTACTGGCCATGATTGGCGCCAGTGCAGCACTCGCACTTTCCCAGATGCCCTTCATGGGGCCGACCGGCAGCGTTCGAGTAGGCCGGGTTGATGGTCAGTTCGTGGCCTTCCCCACCTACCAGGAAATCGAGAAGAGCGATCTTGATCTGGTCGTGGCAGGCAAGGAAGATGGCGTGGCGATGATTGAAGGCTTCTCGAAGGAGGTGCCTGAAGCAGCCATGGGCGATGCGATCATGTTTGGCCACAACGTCTGTTTGCAGGTGGCTGAAATGGTGCGGGAACTGGCAGCCAAGGCTGGCAAGCCCAAGACCGTCTTTGAAGATCCACACCCCAATCCGCTCACCAAGGAATTCCGCAAGGAATATTACGACGAGTTCAAACGCCAGAAGCAGACTCCAGGCAAGCAGGAACGAGCCAAGGCGATCACTGCTCTCAAAGACAAGATCAAGTCGGATTTCCCTGTTTCGGAAGAATCTCCTTACACCGAAGCTCAGGTGAAAGAAGCCCTCAGCAAGCTCGAAGAAACAGTCGTTCGCGACCTGGCTCTCGAAGGCACCCGTGCTGATGGCCGATCACACAAGCAGATCCGCCAGCTTTACTGCGAAGTAGGATTGTTGCCTCGTACTCACGGTTCCGCCCTCTTCCAACGTGGCGAAACCCAGGCTCTGATGACGATTACGCTTGGCACCACCAGCGACGAGCAGAAGATGGAAGGACTCACTGGTGAATTCACCAGGAAGTTTATGCTCGACTATAACTTCCCGCCGTACAGTGTGGGTGAATGCAAGCCGAT
>CAYPJB010000635.1:0-1909 GCA_964410845.1 uncultured Bacteroidales bacterium
GAGAGATCGAACAT
This sequence comes from uncultured Bacteroidales bacterium, assembly GCA_964410845.1. Classification (GTDB taxonomy): domain Bacteria; phylum Planctomycetota; class Planctomycetia; order Gemmatales; family HRBIN36; genus JAEUIE01. Next base: position 15 of record CAYPJB010000635.1, read on the forward strand.
GACAAACGTTTCCTTGAAGAGATGATGTGGTTAGGGTATGCGGGGATGGATGAGTAGCTAGTATGTATTCAGGAATGATAAGGACGAAGTGAAAAGAGGTCGTTTCATGTCCACCACATTACCCCGGAATCGCTTCAACAATCGCATTGCGATCGTTACCGGTGCAGGCTCCGGCATCGGTCGAGCCACTGCCTTGCAACTCGCTAATGAGGGTGCGACGGTTGTTTGTGCGGACATCCATGAAGCGAACGCCGCCTCGACGGCATCAGAGTGCGGCTCCTCTGCGTCTGCCCATCCGTTGGACATCTCCGACGAAGCCAACTGGGAATCCGTTGTCCAGAAAGTACTCGACACCCATGGTAGGCTGGACATCCTGATCAACAGCGCTGGGGTTTCAGCCGGTGCACCACTTTCAGAGATGTCTTTCGGCGATTGGCGACGGGTGATGTCGATCAACCTCGATGGAGCATTCCTCGGCACCAAGCATGCCTTACGGGCGATGCGTACCACGGGTGGCACCATTGTCCATGTTTCCTCTGCCTCGGGCATCAAAGCTGCCGGCGGAGCAGCAGCCTACTCTGCCAGTAAAGCCGGGCTATGCATGCTCACTAAAGTTGCTGCCAAGGAGTGCCGCGATCAAGGCCTTCCGATTCGCATTAATGCTATCTGTCCCGCTGGAGTCAAAACCCCGATGTGGACGACGATGCCGTTCTTCCAGGATATGGTTCAGAAACTTGGCTCTGAAGAAGCTGCTTTTGCTGCGATGACCAAGAGTACAGGAGACCAGTTTGCTGAACCTGGTGACGTGGTTGCTGCGATTCTCTTCCTGGCATCCGAGGAAGCCCGCTGTATCACCGGTATCGATATGCTGGTAGACGGTGGGTATGTGCTATGAGGCGAAACTTTGCTCCTTCGCCTCGGTTCAATAAAGGATCGATGATCGAGAGTCGCCATGCTCATCACCTGTTTCCTCACCCTTATTCACGTTTCCATTTTTCAGGACACCAAGCCCACCTTCTGGACCGTCAACGGCGTGCAGCGACAAGCCATTATTCTTGAACCCCTTAAAAAATCCGATGAGCGCATCCCGGTCATTTTCAACTTTCATGGCCATGGCGGGAACATGCGTCGAATGGCTCAAAAGGATTTCCAGAAGTATTGGCCCGAGGCACTCATTGTTTGCCCACAAGGATTGAACACCCCCGGCAAGACCGATCCCGAAGGAAAGAAGCCGGGCTGGCAAAAATTTGAAGGCGACCAGTCAGATCGTAACCTTCACTTCGTCGATGCCATGCTGAAGACGTTGCGTGAAAAATACAGCATCGACGAGAAACGGCTCTACGTCACTGGTCACTCCAACGGTGGTGGCTTCACTTACCTGCTGTGGGCTACCCGTCCTCAGGTCTTTGCCGCTTACGCTCCTTCAGCAGCTGGCATGCGAAAACGAGACAACCTCACTCCTGCACCCATCATTCATATTGCAGGCACTGCTGATACCGTTGTCCCGTTTGAAAATCAGCAACGAACCATGGAGGCCATCCGCAAGAACAACCAGTGCGACGATGCTGGCATCAGGCTAGGTCCTCGTAGTACCCGTTACCCTTCCAAAACCGGCGCTGATGTAGTTACCTACATTCATCCCGGCACCCACAAGTACCCCGAAGAAGTGAATCCGCTGATTGCAAGGTTCTTCAAGGAACATCCGAAGAAATAAGAGACTTAAGATTACCTTCCCCGCCGCCCACCTGCGCCTTCTCTCACCTTCCGTTGCAGCCGCAACCCCTCGCGCCCGTGAAACGTCAACAGCAGTGCCCCATGGTTGGCGTAGCGTTTGAAGAGTCGCTCCGTGGTGGCTTCTTCGCCGGGCCAGGGGTAGACGAAGATCAGATCATAGT
>CAYPJB010000636.1:0-1909 GCA_964410845.1 uncultured Bacteroidales bacterium
CAGGGTAATCAGACCCCCGGCCTGGTGGGCTTGTTTACCCCCTTCCGTTCCAATACGCCCCAGTACTATGTGGATGTCGATCGTGACAAGTGTAAATCCAAGGGTGTCCAGCTCAACGATGTCTTCCTGACGTTGCAGGTCTACCTGGGTGGTTACTACACCAACGATTTCAACCTGTTCGGTAGAACCTGGCAAGTGAATCTGCAGGCGGATCCGACTCGTCGCCTGACCCCTGATGACATCAAACAGCTGAAGGTTCGCAACAACGAAGGGGGTATTGTTCCGCTAGGTACTTTGGTGGATGTGCGTCCTATTGGTGGCCCAGTGATGGTGACCCGTTACAACGGTGTTACCGCTGCAGCCATCAATGGCAATTCCCTGCCGGGCACCAGCTCGGGGCAGATGATCGCTTCCGTGGGGACGGTGGCAGATAAGACGCTGCCGCAGGGAATGGATTACCAGTGGACCGAACTGACCTACATGCAGATTCTGGCAGGCAACACCGCCATCATCGTGTTTGCCCTGTCTGTCGTGCTGGTCTACCTGCTCCTGGCGGCTCAGTACGAAAGCCTCAAGCTGCCACTGGCTATCATCCTGGTGGTGCCGATGTGTCTCTTGAGCTCCGTCATTGGTGTTCGGCTGGCCCATCTTGATCTGAACATCTTCGTGCAGATCGGTCTGGTGGTGCTGGTCGGCCTGGCTGCCAAGAATGCCATTCTAATCGTGGAGTTTGCCAAGGAACAACGTGCCAAGGGTGAAACAGCATTCAATTCAGCAGTGGAAGCCAGCCGTTTGCGACTGCGGCCGATTCTGATGACCAGCTTCGCCTTCATTCTGGGCGTGGTGCCACTGGCCGTGGCCAAGGGGGCTGGTGCCGAGATGCGTACGACCCTGGGCATCGCTGTCTTTGCGGGCATGCTTGGCGTCACCGTGTTCGGTATCTTCCTGACCCCGGTCTTCTACTACGTGGTGGAATCACTTGGCAGTCTCTTCTCTTTTGGCAAGGGCAAAGCGGAAGCCGCACCTGCAGTCAATCCAGCGAGCACCGAAGCAGAGAAGAAGATTCACTAATTTTCAACAAGGAACAACACGAAACGAGATCTTAGCCATGTCACACAAAAACAAAGACAAAGATCATGACGAAGAGAAGGGTAACGGCAAACTCAAGAGGAAGGAATACGAAAAGGAACTGCGCAAGCTGCAAGCGGAATTGTGCACGCTGCAGGAATGGGTAAAGCACAAACGGCTGCGAGTGGTAGTCATCTTTGAAGGACGCGATGCCGCTGGCAAGGGTGGAACGATCAAGGCCATCACGGAACGGGTGAGCCCGCGCGTGTTTCGTACAGTAGCCCTGCCAGCACCATCCGACCGTGAGAAGTCGCAGATGTATATTCAGCGCTACATGGCCCATATGCCTGCAGCGGGCGAAGTGGTGATCTTTGATCGGAGCTGGTACAACCGTGCTGGCGTGGAATATGTGATGGGTTTTTGTTCGAAGGAACAGCACCAGCGCTTTCTCGAACTGTGCCCCATCGTGGAAAAGTTCATCGTTGATGGTGGCATACAGCTGATCAAGGTCTGGTTGGAAGTCAGCGACGAGGAGCAGAAAAAGCGATTCGAAGCCCGCATCAACGATCCGGTTCGGCAATGGAAACTGAGCCCGATGGATCTGCCCTCACGCAGCAAATGGTACGAGTATTCCAAAGCACGAGACATGATGCTGGATGCCACCGACACGGTGCACGCTCCCTGGCATATCCTGCGGTCTGATGACAAGAAACGCGCTCGCCTGAACTGCATTGCTCACCTCCTCAGCCAGATCCCCTATAAGGAACTTGAACGAGAGAAGGTCAAGCTGCCCAAACGCTCCGACAAGCATGAATACGACGATCAGGCCACGCTGGAACAC
>CAYPJB010000637.1:0-1894 GCA_964410845.1 uncultured Bacteroidales bacterium
AAAGTGAAAATCGGCTCCTGGAGGTGGTTGATCTGTTAGGATCAGCCATGCAAAACCCAAACCGAGGAGCCGATAATGTCATCGTATCGCAGTCGATCCGGACGTAGCAAGACAAAAGCCAAGCATTCAGCGAAACGCACTCGTCGATCCAGGCGAGAGGCGTTGGAGGTCGCACCGTCCCATTCCATGCCGACGGAAGTGCAACTGACGATGCCTCTTCCGGAGTTCATGGACAACCTGCGGACTTTCCTCTTTGGCAAGATCAACAACACCATCGTTGATGCCATCGAGAAGTTCCTCGAAGCCTGTGCCTTCACGGTAGCGGGCGAGAAGCACCAGGGCCAGGCGTCCGCTAGTCAAATCTACTGGCACGCCTCGCAACCCGGCTCGATCTACCTCAAGGACACCAAGGTAAAGGTGCAGCGACCTCGACTTCGTTCGCGTGAGACGCACCGCGAAGTCGCTATCCCGTGTTACCAGGAGCTGCGTGAGAAAGGTGATCTCGGTGATCACCTGCGTGAGGTGGTGCTGCAAGGCATCAGCACGCGGCGGTATCAGGAGGTGCTGCCGGGCATGATGGAAGCGGTGGGGCTGAGTCGTTCCAGCGTCAGTCGTCATCTGCAAGAGAGCACGGCCCGCTCGGTGGAGGAACTGTCGGAGCGGCAGTTCGATCACCTGGACATCGTGGCGATCTTCGTGGATGGCCTGGTTTTAGGCAAGTTTCATGTGATCACGGCGGTGGGCGTGGCAGCCGATGGCAGCAAGCATGTGCTGGGGCTACGCGAGGGCGGTTCGGAAAACAAGGAGGTGGTGGTGGGGCTGCTCCGCGACATCGTACAGCGCGGCGTGCCAGCGGAAAAGAAGCGGTTGTTCATCATCGATGGTGGCAAGGCGCTGCGAAGCGGCATCACCGAAGTGTTCGGCGAGCAGCCAGTGCAGCGCTGCCGGTTGCACAAGGAATGGAACGTGCTCGGTCACTTGCCAGACTCGCTGCATGACGAAGTGAAGAACGAGATGAGATCGGCGTGGGAGTTGGCACCCGAGCAAGGCATGGCCAAGCTGGAGAAGTTGGCCACGCGGTTAGAGAAGCAGCATGCCAGCACCGCCGCTAGTCTGCGTGAGGGGATGGAGGAGATGTTCACGGTCAATCGGCTGGGTGTGCCGAAGTCGCTGTGGCGCAGCTTGACCAGCACCAACATCATCGATTCCACCTTCAATGGACCTCGTCGTCGCACCCGCAATGTCACCCGCTGGCAAAGCAGCGACATGGTGCTCCGCTGGGCCGCCGCATCACTCCTGGAACGCGAAGCACGCTACAACCGACTCCCCGGCTATAAACAACTCTGGCGATTAGTTGAGATTCTCAAGAACCTCGGCAAGCCTTCTGCTACAAAGAATGGCAGCCGTAAGCCCTCCTGAAGTCGGACTTTCAACTAAGGATGGGACGAGTTCTTACCTGGATCTGATCCGTTCCACGCGGGTCTGCTGGGGTATTGTGATCGTTATTGCTATTGTCTTCTGCCTTTGTCTTTTCACTCAGGATACCGCTCAGCCGTTACAGGAATACCTGCGGCTGGAACCGCAAACCATGGTGAAGGAATGGCAATGGTACCGACTGCTGACCGCTACCCTGGTTGCTCAAAATCCCTGGCATCTCGTCTTTGCCCTGCTTGTCATCTGGATGATCGGGCATGAACTGGAAGAGCAGGTAGGGGGACTGGAGTTCTTTGCTTTCTTTCTGCTCACCGCCCTGCTCAGCAACCTTGCTGTGACTTTAGTTTCGTTAGCACAGGCGCCGATCGAGCGTGCAGTTCCTCCAGCGTTGGGCCCTATCGGACCGGCCATGGCCATGCTGACGTGGTCCGTTACACAGGCGCCTCAGCGTACGGTAAGC
>CAYPJB010000638.1:0-1868 GCA_964410845.1 uncultured Bacteroidales bacterium
CAGCTTGTAGGTGTCCACGGGCACGCCGAGCGAACGCGCCTGCCAGACGGCGCGAGTGATGCTGCCCTCGTTTTCGTATGAACTCACCAGCACGTGTTTATCTGGTAGCTGTGTCAGGCGAGTAAAGCCATTGAGCATCCGTTGATGTGCGCCGATACTGTTCACTAATCGGGTCGACCACGGGACCGTATGGAGAGAATTACCATCTGTCATTAACAGATGTTCGTTGTCATCCAACAGCAACATCGCTGGACTATTTTTGATGGTCGGATCGCGAACGGGTTCTTTGCCGTACTCGAAGAACAATGCTGCATTGATCACCGGAATGACTGCACGTGCACCTAGACAAACAGGGGTTGCTGTGGCTCTCACTTCGATGGGAGTTGGCGTAAGCAACTTTCCCGTTGAGGCATCCACCACCACTACACCTGCACCTGTAGCAACTGGGCTGCCACTGTTGTAACGTCCTTGAATCACAATAAGTGGATGCTCCACACGATGTGCACCAGCATTGGGAAAACACTTAAGCGGAGAAAAACTTTCAGGCAACGACACCTCGACAGTTCGCAGAACTTCACCAGAGAAGGAATATCGGGTTTCTAGTTGCGATCTGCCTGAAGCCTTGACAAACGATGTCACTTGCTTGCCTTCAGGCTGAACATGATAGAACTGTGCAACTTCGTATGGCCCCTGCGTCCAGATCGGCTGATTCGCCCAGAACCAGAAGCTGAGTGATATCAGCACACTGAGAATGATGGCCAGGAGATGCATGCAGGTTCTTTCGTAGAGCACGCTGGGCGTGCCTCGCCACGTGTTGTGCTCGTCACCTGTCGCCATTTCAGAAGAGTAGGAATCTCACCGAGTTGAGGCACGCACAGAGTGCCCTGCAAGGTACACCAGATTCTGCAGAATTACATCATTCTTCGTGAAGGATTTGCTCACTGCGGGGCAGTATACTGTAGCAATGGTTAAGGATGCCACATTGAACAAGAGAGTCTGGCCTTGGCTGAAGGAGTACAGCGGGTTGTCGCCCATGAGCGACGCTCAGCTCCTCTACCGCTACGCCCAGCTCGGTGAAGGTTCGGCATTCCAACTGCTGATGAAACGGCATGGCCCACTCGTTTGGGGTGTCTGCCAGCGGTTGTTGCACTGCGATCACGATGCAGATGATGCCTTCCAGGCCACGTTTCTCGTGCTCTCGAAGAAGGCAGCATCACTAAGGAATCCGCAGGCGCTCTCGAGCTGGCTCTACGGTGTGGCCCATCGCATCTCACGCAAGGTGCGATCACGGAAGCGATATCATGCGCCCCTAGAAACTGCTCCTGAACCGTCAACTGTTCCAGCGGATGTCTTGTTGCTACGCGAACAGTCGCTGCTGATGGACGAAGCCGTGCTGGCCTTGCCGGGCGAGTTGCGGAATGTCTTCCTCCTATGTGAAGTGGAGGAACTGACCGCCCAGGCTGCGGCCCATCGGCTTAACATCCCCGAAGGCACGGTGTATTCACGACTGCATCGGGCTAGGCAACGTCTTCAATGCCTGCTGCGTCAGCGAGGCATCAGCTCGGCAGCCAGCGCGTCTACGCTGCTGGCAGGTGCGATGGTGCCTGAATCGCTTGCTGCCCACACTGCCCGTTCCATTTTGTCATCAACTACTACGGCCAGCATTCAAGCCCTGGCTCACGGAGTACTCGCCACCATGTTCTGGATGAAATGTTCCACTGTAATGCTCGTTACTGTCTCACTAGGCATCGCCGGAGCTGGCGCTGCCACCGTTTTGACCCAGGGTTCGGGCGACCAGAAAGCCGCTTCGGGTGCTGTAGCGAAAGTCCAGCCGCTGGATGAAAAGGATCGACGCATCCAGGAGTTGG
>CAYPJB010000639.1:0-1864 GCA_964410845.1 uncultured Bacteroidales bacterium
AGAGCGGATGCCATATCTTTCACCTGTTCGACAGTATCGCTGGGGCTGCCCAACTCGCCTAATTGCATCGAGGCCAGCGCATATCCCAGCAACAGACTTGGCTCGCTCGAGTATTGCTGCAACGCTTCAGCACAGAGCTTGCGTGCTTCCTGCGGTTGCGTAGTACTCCAGATTGTGAGTGCCTGCACCAGTCCCTGACGGACAAGAGGTCGTACCTTGCTGTATTCCAGGCACTGGATAAAGCTACGACTGGCTTCGGCATAGTCGCCTTGTGCCAGTGCTAATCCAGCTGACCACGTGCGAAAGAGTCCTTGATCCTGATGTTGTTGTAACGCTGATACGATAACCTTTTGTTGATCGGCCAGCGAGTGAGCTGTCTGCAGTAAAGCGACATCTAGCTGAGGATCCTTCGGAAGCATTTTCAACAGCGCATTCGATTCCTGCCAATTCCCAGCATAGAGATGAGCAAATGCTCTCAGTCGCTTCTCAACATCGTTGTTGCCGAAGAATTGCGGATCATTCAAAAGCTTCATAGCCTGGTTGCTGCGCGACGTGGACGAAAGCCATTTCAGCCAGACGATTTTGGATGCAGGATGTGCCTGCGGCCTTTTCATGTACTGATAAATGACGTTGTCTACCTCGAGAACAAGAGTTGGAGGAAGTGCTTGTTGACCTGAGGCAGCAGGAGACATCCTGGCCAGTCGATAACCGATATCCAATTGTAATGTCTCGAGCCAATCTGCGTGGTCACGCTGCAAGTGTGCAAGATGAGCTTGTACCTCGTCAAGTCTGTCGTGCTGCAACAGGTACTGAGCATAACAAAGTCGGACCTTTCCCAGCATCATGGGATTGGTGATACTGCCCATGCTCTTGATTACTTCTGATTCATACTGGGATATCTGCTTTCGAAGATCTGCGACGTTCGAGGATTTGGCCTGCAGCTTGCGATGTGACTGGTTTGCAGCCATCAGCAGTGCTTGCACACGATCATAAGCCAGTTCTTCAGGACTTCGAATCATGGAAAAGAGCCAGACACGCTCTTCATCACTCATGGTTTGCAGTCTTGCCAGGTGACGCTGCAGGCCATCAAGAGCTGACAATGCCTTGTCAGGCATTTCCAACGTGAGGTAAAGCGGAGCAAGAATTGACAACGAACGACGGTTCAAATCACTTCGATTGGATCGACTGGCGAGTTCAAGCATCGTGCGGGCGTACTGAAGCTTACCTTCTCGTTCCGCGAGTACACCATCGTAGTAGGCTGCAGCTGCAAGGAAATGATCCTGCTTGCTATTTCGCAGAACTTCAATGGAAGCATCTATCTTGCCGCGGGGCTCCTGCTGCTGAACGGATAACTTCAGCTTCGCTTCATGCAGTGAGAACAGAATCGGGTTGCCTGGCTGATTGGAAGCCTTGATCCCAGCATCAAGCCATTCAGTAGCTTCAAGAAACCTGGCGATTGCATGTGATTTCTTACCACACTGCAGCAGCCATTGTCCTTCACGTGTCAGAAGATCCGCCAGTCGAAGGGGCAGGGCATGATTTGCACGCAATTCTGTCTTAACTTTGCTCGACAGCGACAGGGCCAGGTCACGATAGCGATCCCACAATTCGGGTTTGGCTGAAACAAGCGAAGGCATCACTTTCAGACATGCCTGCACTACAAAATCGGTTACTTCCGTCATTCGTAGTGGTGCTTGCGTTTTCATCGCAACGATGGAAACCGCTTCCATCGCTTGTTCAATGTCCTGAAGTCGTGCAGTCTTGGGATCACCATTCTTGTTACTGCGTCCATCTTCCAAGGCAAGTTCGACAGCCATCTGATGCAATCCGTAGAGTCCCTGCAAATCGAGCTTGCTGGAAACAT
>CAYPJB010000640.1:0-1863 GCA_964410845.1 uncultured Bacteroidales bacterium
CTTGCTTTATGTCGAGCGAACCCACGTCGGCGGTAACTGCACAACCTGGCGAACCTTTGCCAGCACTCACTCCCCTGGAACGACGCATCCTGGGGGTATTGGTCGAAAAGGCAAAAACCACCCCCGATGCCTACCCGCTCACTCTCAATTCCATGGTGAACGGTTGCAATCAGAAGAGCAACCGCGAGCCGGTTATGGATGTCAGCGACGTTGAGATCGAGGAAGCCATCCCTCAACTCAAAAAATATGGCTATATGCAACAGATTCTGGGCAGTGGCCGCACCGATAAGTTCCGACACTGCCTATACGATGCCTGGCGGGTGGATAAGGTACAGCTAGCCATTCTCGCTGAACTGTTGCTCCGTGGCGCTCAGTCGGAAGGCGATCTCCGCGGCCGTGCTTCAAGAATGGAGCCTATCGCCGATCTCGACACTCTGCGGGCTATCGTGAAGACATTAGCTGACCGAGGCATGGTCATCTACCTTACCCCCGAAGGTCGTCGAGGCACTATTGTTACCCATGGCTTTCATACTGCGGAAGAACTGCAACTTCTGAAAGCGCGAGCAGAACGCCTGGCCACCGAAGAACCAGTCACGATGTCCTCTCGCCCAACCACCACTTCCAGCGCTGCCCTGGAACAGCGAGTTGCCGCACTGGAACAGATGGTTACGGAACTCAAGACCGAAGTGGCAATGCTGAAGGGCGCCATAGGGGCTTAGAATTCCCCATCTACTTCAGTCGAGGTGTTTAGCTGGCTAGCTACGCAAGCTACGATAGCTGCTCATGAATTGCCTGCTATCGATTCCAAGCAGACAGTTTGTCGCCTAGAACCTGGATGGTTTCTTCGTTCGGTACGCCATATGGTCTGAGTTTCTCGAGTGTTCCCAGTTCTTCGGAAAAGTAGAGTGCCCGATGAGCGCCAAGTTTGCCAGCAGCAGGGCTGTCGATGAGGTTGCTTGAATCGTTGGCTGACATCTGGAACAGCACTCGCAGGGTGAACTCGCGGAGGGTAACACGGTCAAAGCTGCGGCCGGCTCCGGTGGCGGTATCGACCCAGACGAGGAAATGAATACCCAACGGGGCACCTTCCTTGATGAGTTCAGCCAGTTGGTTGACAGGGGATACCGTGCCATCTCCTGCACCGAAGTCATCCTCGTTACGGCGAAGATCACGCAAGCGGTGGATGCCATAGATGACGACAAACACTGGATCAAGTACTTCTTCGGGTGGTGCCGCTTTGCGTTCGTTGAGCAGATCAGTCAGCGTCTGCATCATGGCAGGCACTTCGCGCAGTTGAGCCACTTTCACTGCATGGGGCAGCTTGCGAATCAGATCATGCAGCGGCTTGACCGGTTCAACATCGGTGTTGGCAGCCATGAAGAAGAATTGCACAGAACCAACCGGGTGTTGTGCTGCCAGGCTGGTGACAGCACCGGCCAGCAGGCCAACAGCACCCCGTTCATCCTGACCGAGGATAAGGAGCTGACTGCCTGACTGCCGTTTGAAGACAGCAGTCGAGGCATCCTTGATGGCGATCGCTTCGCCGAGGAAGGCTTGCGGTTCTTTCGGGGCTGTTGTCGGTACTTTGTCGAGCGCTGCATGAAGTGGTCGGCTGCGAAGCAGTTCTGCAGGAGCGTTGCCCTCGAAGACGATGGGTTCGGCCAACTCGAATCGCTTGGGGGAACCATCGTAGAGCTTGCGGACATCATCGAGCAGCTTCTCGCGTTGGTCGTCGTCGAGCCAGCAGATCTGGAAGGGATGGTTGCCTTCAACGCGACCGCTGGCATCGTTATAGATGGCTTCGCCAGGCCTGCTGAGGAGCCGGGCGGCGTGGTTATCATCGCCGAGGATGAGGTGCCCATC
>CAYPJB010000641.1:0-1855 GCA_964410845.1 uncultured Bacteroidales bacterium
GAGAAAAATGTTTCCCGCTGCGGTGCCTGCAACGAGATTCTTGCCTGTCGCGTCGAAGGTAATGTGATAAGTCTCGTTGAACTGGGCAAAGAGGGCATCGCCATCGTCGCCCGCAAAGCCTGCTTGTCCCGTGCCAGCAAAGGTGCTGATGGCCTTCGTCTGCGGATCGTACTTCCTGATCTTCTGATTGAACGTATCAGCCAGATAGATGCAGCCATCGCTGCCGATGGCCAGATTGTGTGGTGAGTTCAACTCTGCTGAGGTGCCTTGTCCATCACGGTCGCCTTTTCTACCGGAACCAGCCAGGTAGACAGGTGCATTCTTTTCACTGATCATCCCCAGCCGATGCCCCTGGTACTCCACAAAGTAACAGCGACCTGTTGCGTCGAAGTCGGTGGCAAAGGGCAATTGCACCGCATCGGTCACCAGTGTGGCCTGATAGCGATCTGCGATGGATGTCGTTCCCAGCAAGCCAACCAGCAGAATCCACATGACGTTCTCCTTGCTGTCATCGTAGTTAATGACACAAGGCATGCCGAGGGAGCATGCCTTGGGTGTAACTTTGAGTGACTGCGTATTCCGGGGACTTGCGTGCCCGGCTGTTTATTTACTTCTTCGCTTGTGCCTTGAGCAGATCACGAATCTCCATCAGGAGTTCCTGGTCTTTCGTCGGAGGAGGTGGTGCGGCTGCTTCAGCCTTCTTCGACCTCATCACCCACCCGAGAAACTTGACAACAAAGATGAAGAGTGCCAGAGCAACTATCAGGAAGCTGAGCACATCAGCCAGGAAAGCGCCGTAAGGGATGACCTTGTTGCCAAACTGTAATGTCCATTTTTCGTAGCTGTTATCACCAGGCATGATAAAGCTGATGAGGGGCATGAAGATGTTCTTTACCAGCGAATCAATGATTTTGCCAAAGGCGGCACCAATCACAACGCCGACTGCCAGATCGATGACATTTCCTTTGAAGGCAAAAGCTTTGAACTCGTCGAACAGTGACAAGGCTTTGCCTGCACCACCGGTACCGAGTGACTTCACTTTGTCCAACATAACAACACTCCTGAGACTTTGAATTACTCGGAGCGTACACCGTTGCCTGGTGAATGTGAAGTGAATTACGGATAAAGTGGAGCGGGGAATTGTCGCCCCAGTTCCTGCACCTGGTGATGAATGTTCTTCAACACAGCAGCGTCTTCCGGAGCTGCCAGCACTGCCGAGATCCAATCGGCGATGCGTTCCATCTCGTGTTCCTTCATCCCGCGAGTAGTCAAGGCCGGGGTGCCGATGCGGATGCCGGAAGGATCGAGAGGTGGCCGGGGGTCGAATGGAATCAGGTTCTTATTCACCGTGATGCCAGCATGATCGAGCTTTTGCTCAGCAATCTTGCCGGTGATGCCACCGTAGGTGGTGACATCGACCAGCATCAGGTGATTGTCGGTGCCGCCGGAGATGATGCGGAAGCCATGCTTCTTGAGCCGTTCTGCCATGGCCTGAGCATTGGCGATCACCTGTTTGGCATAGATAGTGAAATCGGGGCGTAGTGCTTCACCGAAGGCGACAGCCTTGGCAGCGATGACATGCTCCAGTGGCCCACCCTGGATGCCAGGAAAGACAGCAGAATATATCTTCTTCTCCCACTCGGTGTTAGTGAGAATCAAACCACCACGCGGGCCGCGTAATGTCTTGTGGGTGGTTGTCGTCGTGAAGTCAGCGTAAGGCACCGGGTCGGGATGCACCTTCGCTGCCACCAGGCCAGCAATATGGGCCATGTCCACCATCAACAACGCCCCGACATCCCGGGCGATGCTCTTGAACGTCGGGAAGTCAAAGTGCCGCGAGTAGGCACTGGCGCCA
>CAYPJB010000642.1:0-1848 GCA_964410845.1 uncultured Bacteroidales bacterium
GATCACATCCGCCTGTTTCCCCGTCATCCCGACATCCGCTGGAAATACCGTATCCACGAACAAATTCTACCATCCCTCCGGCGGTTAGGGGGTGGCGTACGTTTTGCCGATATCCACATCCACCATGTGGGCTATCAGGACCCGGCCCTGCGGCACCGCAAGCTCCAGCGGGACATCCGCCTCCTGCTGATGGAAGATGCTGAAACCCCCGATGATCCCTTCACCCTCTTTAACCTCGGTTCCGTCTACCTGGAACTGGAACAGACCTCCCAAGCCATTCCCTTGTTGGAACGAAGCCTGGCACGCTCGCATCCGAGTGATTCTATAGTTCGCAAGCTCTATGCCTTGCTCGTGCAAGCACACAAGCGGATGAAGCACTATCCAGCTGCCATCGCTTGCTGCCAGGAAGGGCAGAAGCACTATCCCCAGGATGCGGAATTACTGTTTCAAGAGGGACTCCTGCGCCGGGACTGTGGCGATCTGCCCGGAGCAGCCCAAGCCCTCGAACGCCTGCTGCAGACTCGAGAAGGCCATCACTTCGGCAGTGTCGATGTTGGACTACGTGGCTACAAGGCTCGCCATAACCTGGCGGTCATCTATCGCGATCTCGGCAGAGTGCCGGACGCTCTAGCCCTCTGGAATCAGGTGCTGGCGGAAACACCCTCCTTTATCCCAGCACGCTTGGGACTGGCAGAAACGTATACGGTTACCGGCGATGCGAGTGCATTTCAGGAACATTTGTCGGTACTCCAACAGCAGCAGAATATGCATCTAGACTGCAAACTCCTGCAAGCCAAGTGGTTTCTGGCTCGCAAGGAGTTCGAATCAGCACGTCAATTGTTGCTGCAACTCCAGGCAGATTATCCATCTTCCCTACAGCCCAAAGTACTGTTGAGCCATGTCTATCTCCAGGAAGGGAAGGACATGCTGACTGCACGCCGCCTGCTGGAAGAGATTCTGGTTGATGACCCCGAGAATCGCGAAGCCAAGCATAACCTGGAAGTGCTCAAGAGGCAACACATGAACTGAATGATTCGTGCAATGCTATGCAGACTCCTTAAGCAACTGAATTAGACGATGACGGGCTGTCTCATATTCGACTTCAGTGGGATCTGGTGCGACAGCAACAAAGTAATCCTGGTCGATCCTGAGGAATTCCTTTTTCTGCTGTGCCTGATCAGGAGGCAAATCCAGAAACATCTCTTCCATTGCATAATCCGCATCCCAGAGTACCCGCTCTTCGATCTCGTTCAACACCTCTGCCCATGGTTCTAGTTCGGTAGACCGTAACAACGGGACTTTCTTGAGCGGTTCATTCGACTCCCTGGCTGCCTTCAATATCGCTTTCCGAAATTGTAGCTGTGCATCTTTCTCGTCTGGAGGCTGGAAGGCCAGATTGAATCGCAAGATTTCGTGCATCATCTTAAATAATGCCGCAACCACACTCTCACTCATACTGCTCAACGGCATTTCCGGGACCAGTGGATCATGAAGCGCATGGACTACCTGACATAGGAGAACCGTTTTTTGCTGATATGACAAACGGTCAAATGCACTGACCCCCAATTTCCGAGCTCGCTTCCCAAGCCTTTTATCCGAATCGATCATTTCTAACAGCGACTCGGCGGCTTGCCGCATGAGTTTCCATTCTCCTGGGTATAACACCCGCCTGCCATCTTGCATGTGCCACATAGCCAGCCCTTCAGTATGAATACTCCTGAAACGTAATCTTGAGTCTTCGTGATGGCAAATAAGAAAGCGCTTGCCACTGCTTTATTTCAGTTTCACATCGAGCTGCGAGACATCCAGCCACCCTTCGGTCGCGACCAGGGAATTGCGGGCGTCAAT
>CAYPJB010000643.1:0-1842 GCA_964410845.1 uncultured Bacteroidales bacterium
TGGCTCTGAGGTTCACTTTCACCAAGGATTGCGATGGCAGACAAGCACCTGGCAGGATACATTGCTCTGCACCCTTATTGTGTCATCATCGATGAACCGTACCGACCAACCAACGAATGGCTTTGAGACAAAGCTCCGTTGGCTGTTGTCTGTCTACTTCCTGCTCTTAATCCTCTTTGGCACGATCAGTATCGCAGGATGGGAAGATCTCAGCCTGGCGTTGTTGACTGGAAGGGAGGCCTGGCATTGGTTTTATCCACTCCTGACCGCAATACATCTGACTCTATGCTACCAACTGGCCCAGCACCGATACGTTCGCTGGGTGTGGTACCTCATGGTGTGCCAGGCAATCATCATCATGGGCTGGGGAGTATTTGGCATAACCTGGGGCTGGTACGATAAAGCAGCTGACGAAACTGCTTTTTCACTTCTGATCATATTGTGGGGAGTGGCTCTGATTACCTTCGCCATGCTGTCCCTGTGGTTTATCTGTAGAGTCAGCACCAGGAATCACTTTGAGAATTAAGTAGGCCGGTGTGTATTGAATTGGCAGCGAACCACGTGCCACACTCCAGCCGGTACTCCGGATGGGTGTGGGCTCGAAGAGATACACGCCGTCCCTTCGTGACTTGAGGTCACGTCGTTATCGACGTTTCATGCTTCGAAACCACACCCCGCCGGAGTACCGTCGGAGTGTGGCACGGGTGTGGATCTATTGGTAGTCGGGGTTTATTCCGGCTGAGTATGCACCCGTCTTCACTTGCTGTCCATCAGTTGGTGCACTTCGTTGCGTAATCGCATCATCACCACGTCTTTCGGATACCTGTTTACATACCTCTCCGATGCCGCATAGGCTTGCCTGGCTTTTTCAAACTGACCAAGATGGGCATACGTCAGGGCGAGGTAGATGTGAACCATCCCGACTTCGTCGTCGGTGGGCTTCAACGTCATGGCATGCTGTAAGGCACTTTCGGCTTCTCTCCAGCTGCCTTGGCGCAGGTGACATACTCCATAATAGAGCCAGGCTTGAGGATCACTGTAACGCGGCTTCAAATATTGCTCACTGATTTCCAGTGCACGCTGGGGATGACGGAGTTCCGTGACAGGACAATTCGCCAACTGCATTGAATAGTAGGTTACATAAATCCCCTCGATCCCATGCTTGCGAATGAGATCGACATACATCTGATTGCCCAAGGCAAAATGTACCCTGGCTTCTTCCATTTTTTTCATGGCAAAGGCGAGCTCAGCCATGTGATAGTTGTTGATGGCATATCGATAGTAATGACTTGTCACGTCTGGATAGAGTTTCATCAGTCGTTCAAACAAGCGTTTCAGCTCGTCATATTGTTGATACGCTCGAGTCCATTCGCCTTCCACATGAAGGATACGCGCATATTGAGCGCTAGCTGTATACGTGGCATCGCGATAATCGAGATGATCTGGAAAATCAGCCTGCAATGATTGATCCACCAGGGCTGCTTCTTCTGTTAGTCGTCGGCCGAGTTCCCGGTTCCCTCTCACTCGATACAGGAAATCTGCATAGTTTGCCAAGTATCTGCTGTATCGAATACGAGCCAACGGATCATCTTTTGCATACAGCTGGTGAAGATGCTTAAACATCTCAATCGATTGCTGAAAGTGATTCTCCGCATCCGTGTCAAGTCGCATTTGAACTTCGATATTGGCTAACCGGGATAGCATCTCGGCCAACAACCCTGTCAGACTGTGTTTTCCGGGATGTTTCTGCGACAGTTGGGCCAGTATCGCTTGTGCTCGAGTAATTAACTCCCTCTGTTCCTGTAAGGTTTCAGCACCACTCAGCGTAGCGCTTTTGCCAGT
>CAYPJB010000644.1:0-1829 GCA_964410845.1 uncultured Bacteroidales bacterium
CTGCCATGCCGGGTTGACCTGCCATCATGTAGTCATAGTGCCAAAGATTTTGCATGATCTCCGCAGGAAATGCACGATATCGCTGGTCGATTGACAGATACGATTGTGGCCACATGCCATAGTGATGTACGAGGGAAAGCGGATGATTCTCGAAACGCATATTCCACCAGGAATATTCCTGACGGAAAACATTGAAATGATGGGCCCACTGATGAGGCAGGTAGGCATCAAGAGAAGCGTCATAGAGTGCTGCTACCATTTCCGCGACGGCTTTCTTCGCATCGGGCCCAGTAATGACAGCAGTCCAGGTTTCCTTCTTGCCTGGCTCGAGCTTTGAAACGAATCGTTCCCATTTGACCTGCAGGTTCTTGTTGGTCCACGGGACATTGATCATGCGGGTTTCCAGGTAGGCCCGGTTTTCCCGAACATAGGTGATCCGCAACGCCACCCCGCCCCGCATCGATTCGTTGATGGACTGTTTGATCAGCTGTTGTGTCGTATCGGCATTGGTCCAGTAACTCTGAATGATCTTGTGCCGATGCTCCACTTCAACGAATGCCCTGCCCTGCTTATAGCCTGTACCCCAAAGAGCTGAAAATTCCTGCCCTGGCTCCAGTGTCCAGTGGGGAGCAGTGAGAAGATGTGGAATTTTGATTGTAAGCTTGATGGCTGACGGATCAACAACCTGGATTTGCACCATTGCTGTGACAGGCTTGCCGAATCGATCCTGAGTTTCCAGCAAAGCACGATATAGACCGGTGCCAAGTGTTACCTGCGATTCGGCTTTGCCATTCGCCGCCGTATTAAATGCCGTGTCAGCCACTTGCTCGCCCAACTCCCAGGTGCGTGGATCGGCAGCATCTGGGATGGGCTTGACTGGAGAAACTCGTTGGGGAATTCCTCGCCCACGACGAACAGGTAAAGGGCTTGGACGTCCAAAAAAACTTGCCCTCATCACCTGCTCCGGCTGTTTCAACCGATAAACTTTGAGTTTGCCATTAGCTGCTTGCCCTTGTCCGTCGATCGATTGTGTAAGTACGCTCAACTTGACGGGTGCATCTCTGGTTTGCCAATCGTCGACTGAGAGAGTTGCCTGCAAAGCGGTGTATCCAATTTGGACTGAACGCGATGCGGAACGGGTTTCGCCCGTGGTATCTGTCACATCCACCGAAACCGCATACGAAAAGACAGGTTCATCCTTTTCAGCAACGGAAGCATCAGGCTTGGCAGTGAAAGTAATTGAGAAACTGCCATCTGCTTCTGTGAAACTGTTGCCATGGGCAATTTCCTGCGCAGTGCCCTGCCCGCCGGGAGGCATACGCCACCAATAGTAATGTTGCCACCAGATGGGATAACGCACTTCACGGGTTACTCGATACCGTAGCTTAGCGTTACTCACAGCTGCACCAGAGTAGCCGACTGCCTTTCCGGTGAGCTTGACGGGACTGTTGAGTTTCGGTGATTCACTTGGGGGTTCCAGGTTCACCTGGAATTTGGGTCGCTTGTATTCTTCCACGCTGCACTGACCGCCAGGGCTGTCGGTCCTAATGGACATGCGTCCTGCCAGTCGGTCTCGAGGCGCAGTGAAGCTGCCACTGAATGAACCAAGGTTATTACTTTCCACTTCAACCCGGCTGATTTCTTTCCCGTTGGGATCAGAAAAGATGACGTTGATGCTACGATGGTTGAGCGTTTCGTATTTGTTATCATCGCGATTAGCACGCAAGGCGATTCCTTTGAACTGAATCGTCTGGCCTGGACGATAGATCGAGCGATCTGTGAATAGAACAGTTTGTTCAGATGAATCTTTTCGTCTCCGGCCACCATCA
>CAYPJB010000645.1:0-1826 GCA_964410845.1 uncultured Bacteroidales bacterium
GAACGATTCCTGCAGCAACTGCGATTGCGGCAACTCTTTTTCGAGGAGGTGGGGAAGTGATCAGCTTGATAATGTTAATATTGCTTACTGTTGAACAGGAACAGACGACAGTTCCACCAGAAAGACTTGCCAAGGCTCAAGATGTTCTGAAACAGGCAGAACAGGCAGCATTAGCCGTGGAGAACCGTGCTGAACGTGTCAAGCTGCTGGCTAATATTGCTGAAGAGCAGATAAAGGCGAATCAATTGGATGAAACACGACGCTTGCTGATGCAGGCTGATGAACTATTCACCAGTAGCAGGTCCATTCAATCCAGACAACGTTTGTCATGTCTGATATCGATGACAAGTGCATACACTCAGCTAGACGACATTGATGCCATTTCAAGCTGGATGGAGAAACACTCCAAGGAAAAACTCAAACTTCCTGCTGTCTGGATGAACTATCTGGCGACTACTAAAAGATACGAGCAACTGGAGAAGGTACGTGAAAAGATCTATGCCAACGGCAAACCTGACGCCGACTCATTCTATCTGAGTCTGGCTTCGGTAGGACAACTTGCTTTCTATCATTACCGGCAAGGTAATCAGCAAGATGTGGAACGATTGTTGAAAACTATCCAAGGCAATTCCACGTCCACTGCATTATTCTTTCGCAACACTTTCGCAGCACAAGCCTGTTGGCAATTGAAACAGGGTCAGTCCAGATATGCTGGTTCGCTACTGCAACAAGCGGAGTACTGGCAGCAAAGCTACGAGAAACTGGAACAAGTCAAGTCATCGAAAGAGAGACAAGTACAAACTTGGGCCAGACTTCAGGCACGTGCCGCTGATGCGATGGGTGCAAAAAGTACACTTCTTAAAATTGGAGTACCACAACCTGAGAAGTTACCTGCTTGTTTCGTCAACTCCTCATGGGATGATCTGAATACCTGTACCAAAGAACTAGCAATCTCTACAGATCTGAAAACTGTCACGGATTTTGTCACTACATCTTTTGGCGAAAGGAGATTGCCCGAGGCGATGGTAGTATCGGCGCTGAAGGGAGCTGCAGAGTCAGTCGAGCGAATGCAAGGCGAAAAGGAAGCCGTCAATTACTGGAAGGCAACGCACGCAGCTATCAGGAACGAGCAGTTGCATCACCCTCTAACACTGGCTAAGGTCTATCATCAACTTCATCGCACTGACAACCAGGAGGAGCATCGCAAAAAATCACTGGATGCAACAGAACGTTCTTTTCAACTATGCAAGGCTTATATGATTGACGGGCCAGAAAAAGAACATGGATGGAAGATGATTTATACCTGCTATGATTTATTCCAAATACACCAGGAGAGTCGAGTCACCAAGTTGCTCGGTACAATTGTCAAGCGTTTGGATACTTGGGAACTGGAGGAGGATCAGAACAGCCCACATAACTATTTATCTTTTTATTTTGGAACATGGATTTACGATCAACCAAACTCATATCAGGAAATCAGGAACATTATCGATTCTATCAAGCATCCACGACTAAGGTCAGAAGCCTACCTGGGGTTGGCACGTGGGCTATTGCGGACCAAAAAACGACCTGAACAAGAGATATTCGATTCTAGTTTCTAAGAAAGCTAGGAAATCTGTAATTGTGCTGTTCCAGACAGTAAATCTGGACAGTCACCGCTATCGAACAGCTGGTCGACCGTTTTCTGCAGCAACTGCGATTGTGGCAACTCTTTTTCGAGGAGGTGGGGAAATAGTTACTCCTTCCCCGCAGGCTGGATCGATGGGGAAGTGGAGAACTGAATTGATGGAAACTACTCCCGCATCCCCTCCACACGTGTCAGCCAG
>CAYPJB010000646.1:0-1825 GCA_964410845.1 uncultured Bacteroidales bacterium
TCGATAACAACATTCTCGAGTTGCTTCTTGTCCTTGATGGCTCGAATGATGCCATCTTTCTCGTTCTGTGGCTCGCCCTTGATGAAACACTGGGTGCAGAACTTCGGCTGACCGGGAATCTTGACCATCACATGAATATGAGGCGTGCGGCCTGGGTAGGCAACGGGCTTGATGGTGCGGAAGTAGTATTCACCGGTGGAACTAGTGACAAAGCGACCGAAGCCCTGGAAGTTCTTGTCCCGTTTGTCAGCGTTACTGGTACCTGAGTGCAGGTAGGCGCCATGATGATCGACCTGCCAGATTTCCACAACAGCATTGCGGATTGGGCTGCCGGTCGAAGAGAGAATTTTACCGCTGAGGTGAGTGATCTCGCCTACGGCCGGAGTGATCCTGTCATTGATGATGAGCAGATCGTTATCGGTATCGAGAGGCAACTTATCTGGATAGAACGGACCTTCAGTCATCTTGGGCGTGCGGGTCAGTTCATCTGCCATCACACCGGGAGTGAAGTAAGCCAGGCTGGCCAGACCGAGAGCACCAAGAACCTGACGACGGTGAACGAGACTCATGACAGACCCCTTCGAAAGTTGATTTTACTCTATCGCCTGTTCTACCATCAAGATAGTGTCTGTAACCTGAAACCAGCATGAAGTCATCGAATTCTCATTGCAGCACCTTTCTGGCCCGGTAACATGGTCAGCGTTCGCTTTGTCAATCCCGAGGTATGTAATGAGCACTCCCATCTCCTGGGGCTTGGATCGCCAGATGAAGATTTACCTGGCTGGCCTGCAAGGGAAACGTGCCAGCATTCCCTTCTCGTTCGAGGAATTAGAGCGACAGGCCCAGGCACGAATGACACCGGAGGCCTACGGCTACGTGGCAGGCAGTGCCGGCAGCGAATCTACCGCTCGGGCCAATGTAAATGCCTTCCAGCGATGGAAGATCGTTCCCCGCTTTCTGCGCAATGTCTATCAACGTGATCTCAGCATCGAACTGCTAGGCCACAAGTATCCCACACCACTGATTCTTGGTCCTATCGGGGTGTTGGGCATCGTTCATGAAGAAGCAGAGCTTGCTGTTGCCCAGGCTGCTGCTTCGCTGAACATGCCTTTTGTGCTCAGTACCGTGTCATCGAAACCGATGGAACAAGTCGCAGCCAGCGTTGCACAAAGCCCTCGCTGGTTCCAGCTTTATTGGCCAGCGAAACAGGAGCTTGCAGCAAGCTTTGTCAAACGGGCTGAGCAGGCAGGTTACTCGGCCATTGTGGTAACGCTCGACACGTATCTGCTGGCTTGGAGAGAACGTGACTTGCAGAACGCTTACCTCCCCTTCCTCGAAGGCAAAGGTCTGGCCAATTACTTTACCGATCCGGTGTTTCAGCAACTCGTTGGTGAAGATCCTCGTACGAACCCACGCAAAGCTGTTGAGACATTCGGCCAGATCTTCTCGAATCCCGCACTCACCTGGGATCACCTTGCCTGGTTGCGACAACACACCAAACTCCCAATCATCCTCAAAGGTGTATTGCACCCCGAAGATGTTCAACTGGCCATGAACCTGGGCATGGCGGGAATTATTGTTTCCAATCATGGTGGCAGGCAACTCGATGGGGCGATACCCGCCCTTGATGCACTACCCGGTGTGGTGGAAGCAGTAGCGGGCAAGATTCCAGTGTTGTTCGATAGTGGTATCCGTCGAGGTGCTGATGTCGTAAAAGCTATCGCTCTTGGTGCCAAGGCTGTCCTCGTTGGCAGGCCTTATGTTTACGGCCTGGCACTCGAAGGCATGAACGGTGTGAAGGAAGTGATGTCGAACCTTCTCGCTG
>CAYPJB010000647.1:0-1824 GCA_964410845.1 uncultured Bacteroidales bacterium
TGAAAACGGATGGCATGGCAGCCTCCGGCTGACAGAACGACAGGTAACGCAAGAATCCAGATTGATTGCAGCAGTTGGTAATGCTCGTTCCCAGTTGTCTGGGAACGAGAAAGGGAATCGTACCAGCGCTGTCTTGTTAACCCACAAAGCCAGCCTGCATGACCTTGATACCCTTGAGCGCCATCTTGAGGGCTTCGGGGTTTGGTGCCACTTCGAGGGCGACCGAACGATCGATTTCGCCAGCCAGCACCAGTTGTCGCAGGTGATCGTTGAAATCGCACATGCCTTCCTGGGCACAGATGCGGATAGCGTCAGCA
Source organism: uncultured Bacteroidales bacterium (assembly GCA_964410845.1). Lineage (GTDB taxonomy): Bacteria > Planctomycetota > Planctomycetia > Gemmatales > HRBIN36 > JAEUIE01. The sequence continues at coordinate 318 of CAYPJB010000647.1, forward strand.
ATCTGCTTGTCCTTCTCCTTGATGATCAACTCGCGGATAATCGGATTCACGAGCATCACTTCGACCGTGGGCACTCGTCCCTTGCCTTCCTTGATGCAAGGCAGAAGTTTCTGGCAGATCACTGCCTTCAAGTTAAAGGCAAGAGCCTGCCGGATGGCATGATGCATGTCGGCAGGGAACAAATCGAGAATACGACCGAGAGTCGACGGGCCGGACGAGGCGTGAATGGTTCCGAACACCAAGTGGCCCGTTTCAGCAGCATTGATGGCTGCTTCGAACGTTTCCCGGTCACGCATTTCACCGACCAGGATGATGTCCGGATCTTGTCGCACGGCATGCTTCAGGCCTGTTGGCCAATCCTTGACATCGAGATAAACCTCGCGCTGGTGAATGATAGCCTTGTCATCGGTGAAGACGTATTCAATGGGATCTTCCAGCGTGACGATGTTGACCGCTTCACGTCGATTGATGAAGTTCAGCATCGCGGCAATGGTGGTCGATTTACCAGATCCGGTCACACCAGCCAGCAGTACCAGACCCTGATCCAGCATGCAGAGTCGTTCAAATACAGTGGGTTCGCCTTCCTTGCGAATCTTGTCGTGATCGGGGATGACAAGGCCCAGTTTCTCGAAGGAGGGGACATTGCCTGAAACACGTCGAGCCACAAGCGAGAGCTTGCCACGCTGATAAAAGAGATTGACACGGAATCGACATTCATCGTCGCCGACGATATAAGCAAAGTCAGCACCGCCGGTGTCTTTCAAGGTTTGCACATAGTGCTCTTTCATCACCGGGAAGAAGAGTCGCTCCATGTCTTCCTGGGTAAGCGGCCTCATTTCCATGCGGCGGATGACGCCATGCAATCGCATCATGGGCGGCAGACCGACCTTGAGGTGCAAATCGGAGCCCTGGTATTTCATCACCATTCGGAAGAGCTTGTTGACCTCCGGCTCTTCCTTCTTGATTTCTATGTTGCTGGCAAGGACGGGTTCGTTGGAAGGGCTGACAATCGTAGGTGCGCTAGACATAGTGCTGCAATTCCAAGGTAAATGATGTAATGCATTCTAATACCGGGGCAGAAAGAATGCTACTGAAAGCACTGCGGAATGTAACGCACGTTGCTATCTCGTTGAGGTTGTGCAACTTGCATCGAAAGTGCAGTCCGCGATGATAACTTCATCATTTTCACACAATTCCTACCACGCTTAGTCACATCTGCTGCCTACCTTAGAATTTGCGTTTGTTTGTCCACCCTTGAGTGCGTTATGGACAGTCCATAGCGACCCGAGGCTCTCTCGGAGTGCTCTCATGCATTTATCTATCAGGAGATCAGCGTTCACCCTGATTGAACTGCTGGTTGTTATTGCGATTATTGCCTTGCTTATGGCTTTGCTGCTGCCTGCCATTCAGAAAGTACGTGCAGCTGCAGATAAGATGATCTGTGCCAGCAACCTGCGTCAACTGGCGGTGGCTGCTCACAACTATCACAATGATTACAACAAACTAC
>CAYPJB010000648.1:0-1817 GCA_964410845.1 uncultured Bacteroidales bacterium
AACTAAATGAAGAAATGATTGCTAAACTAGCTGAGCTTGATGGTACTTTGCGCCAAGGAATAATTCCCGACTCAACGATTCAAGATGATGCAGTCATACGTTTGCTCCAGGAAGTGCGACAGTGCTACCAGCATATATTGCATTTACCCGACACAGGCTCTAAAGAGGACAAAGTATTTGAACCTCAAATGCGTAAGGTCATGCCCGGCTTGCAGTCTATAGGTCGTTTCCAAGATCTCAAAGTGCTGGGAAGCGGTGGTCAGGGAACAGTTTTCTTAGCGAAGGACCCAAAGTTAAAGCGGGAAGTTGCGATAAAAATTCCCCGTTGGCACGCCGTAATTGATCCAAAGCATCGGCGCCGATTTGAGCGCGAAGCTAGATTGGCCGCCAATCTGAAACATCAAAATATCGTACCCTTATTCGAAACTGGTGAGGAGGATGGAACTACCTTTCTCGTCAGTGAGTTTGTGAGAGGGCCATCGCTGGCGGAATGGATCGCCTCGCTGGAAAATCAGCAATTACCACCACACACGGCAGCTGAGATCGTACGGTGCCTAAGCATTGCGGTGCAGTTCATGCACGAGCACGGCATCATCCATCGTGATCTCAAGCCGAGTAACGTTTTGTTGGAAAGTGCGATTCGCGGTCGAGTAGACCAGTGGGGTACACCCAAACTCACAGATTTCGGCTTGTCACATGAAGTCGATAAAAGTGTGACCGCAACTGCAGCAGGTGCGATCCTGGGGACGCTGGCCTACATGGCTCCCGAGCAGGCAACAGGAAGCCCTATCAGTCCTTCAGCGGATGTATACTCACTCGGCGTGATTTTGTTTGAGTTGCTGACTGGTGAAAAGCCATACTGGGGCATCACCGATGCTGAACTGTTACGTGAGTTACTGGAAAAAGAAATTCCTTCGCTCCGTACCAAACGCAAGGACATCCCGCGTGATCTGGAAGGTATCTGCCAGAAGTGCCTGGCGAAATCTCCGCTGGAACGCTACCGTGGCGCAGAAGACCTGGCGAAAGAGTTGGACAACTACTTGCATGGTCGCCCGGTGTCAGTTCGCCCGATCTCCCGAGTGGAACGGCTGAGCCGATGGATTCGCAATCGCCCGGTCGTAGCTGGCCTCACCATTGCTTCTCTCCTGTTATTCGTTGCACTTCTGATTTCTGTGGTGGTATACAACCAGGATATGCGTAAAGCATTGATGCGTGAAAAGGATCATAGCGACAACGCGGATAGAGAGCGGGCCAAAGCTGAACAGACTGCCGAGCGGCTGACCGATGTGCATTACGCATCGACCCTGCGGGAAGCCACCCGGTACCTGGAAGCCGGCCAACGGACTGCGGTGATCGATAAGCTGGCGGAAGCGTTACCAGAAGCAGGGCAAGCGGATCGTAGAGACTTTGCCTGGCGAGCCTTACGCAACGCAGCTTGGGAATCAAAGGTAACGTATTTGTCTAATAGTACAGCAAGTGTCGATGAACTGATCCTTGCACCTGATAATCGCCACATAGTTAGTTTGGCTTCGGATTTCATACTGAGAATGCGCAACGTGGATACTGGTCAGGTTACCGTCCTGAATCACGACGATGAACTGTATAGAAGGGTGCAGCAAGTTCCCAGTTCTGACTTTACAATGGTGTCCTACGATAATTGGGGCAGATTTACCCTATGGGGATGGGACGGTAGCGCCTTAAAAAGGATCGTTCAGTCGCCAAAGCGGAAACTCCGAAATCTGCGGGAAACTTGGCCTAGCAGAATTGCTGTGTCTGCTGATGGAAGATATTGCGCCATTATTGATAATGGTATATTA
>CAYPJB010000649.1:0-1801 GCA_964410845.1 uncultured Bacteroidales bacterium
TGGTTTCAAGACTTTTTGAAGAGTCAGAGTAACTTCAGTCTGGGACTACAGCAGATCAAGGGTAAGTACATCCCGTACTTCGAGGCGTTGCTCGCGAGCTTAGAACCAGCGCCCGGTTGGCCTGCAGTTGTAGCCGGGCCAGTCGAGCGAGTAGATACGTTTGTGTGTCGCATTATCCGAGACACCCAGCTCGCCGAACACATCAAGTCGCTGCATAACCACCAGTGTCAGATCTGTGGATATACCATTATTATGCCCGATGGGTCTCGGTATGCCGAGGGACACCACATTCAACCATTGGGTGCACCACACGATGGACCGGATACGGGTGACAATATCTTGTGTTTGTGTCCCAACCATCATGTCATCTGCGATAAGGGTGCCATGCGACTATCATTGGATGACCTCCGCAAGGTTGACGGGCATGCTATTAGTCAGCAGTTCCTAGACTACCATAACAGAGTCATGTATCGTGGCAATGCCTGGTCCCTAGGTGATTCATGAAGGTGTTGTGCCTGGTGCCCCAGGTTCAGCGAGATAGTTCGTGCCACAGGTAACTGGTACTTGTATCTTCCCCAAAGAGGGGAAACCGGCTACAAGAGCCATCGTGTCGAAGGGAATGGCAGAAGGGACACTGCCTGGAAGAACGACACGTCGGGCGGTAGAGCGAACGGTACTGGGCTTATCCAAGGCCGCGCCGGAGCAAGCTCGCCGCCCTTCGTCCACGGTGAAACAGAACCCGAACAGCCGCCAGAACCGACGCACGCCGTCGAGTTCGCATTTGCAAGAACGGGATGTTGTCATGGATGCTTCGCCCCAACCTTACATGCACTTCGTCGGCATCGATGTCGCCAAGGCCAAGTTCGACATGGCCTGGCTGCCGGGGGGTTGCCCCAGCAGTCACGACTATGACGCAGCCGGGATCGCGCAGGCGTTGAAACAACTCAAGAAGCTGGAACGATGTCTGATCGTTCTGGAATCGACCGGAGGCCTCGAACGTCGCCTGGCGATGGTGTTGCTGGAATCTGGTTTGGCGGTGGCCATCGTCAATCCACAGCGAGTGCGAGAGTTTGCTCGCGGGATGGGCTATGCCGCCAAGACGGACCGCCTCGATGCCCAGGTGTTGGCCGAATATGCGATGAAGGCGCCGGTGCGGTTGCTGGAGAAACCGAGCGAAAAGCAGCAGGAATTGACGCAATTGGTGCAACGTCGCCGGCAGCTCATCGAACTGCAGACGATGGAAAGTCAGCGCCAGGACATCATGCAAGCGGCTCGTGCCAAGAAGAGCATGAGCAACGTGCTGTCGCTGCTGGCTCAGGAAATCCAAGAGCTCGACGAGGTGATTGCCCAACTCATCGAGTCGGACGATACTTGGCATCAGCAGGACGAATTGCTGCAAAGCGTGCCGGGAGTAGGTCCTGGCACCAGTGCCGCCCTGCTGGCCGATCTTCCCGAGTTGGGCAAGCTGAACCGTGAGCAGGTCGCCGCCCTGGTCGGCGTGGCGCCTTACAACGACGACAGCGGCACCTGGCGGGGACAACGCAGCATTCGCGGTGGCCGACGTGAGTTACGAACCGTTCTCTACATGGCTGCTCTCTCCGCCAAGCGACACAACCCCGCGATCAAGGCCTTTGCCGACCGGTTGCTGAAGGCCGGAAAGCCCATGAAGCTGGTGCTGACTGCCTGTATGCGAAAACTGCTCGTGTTGCTCAACACCCTTCTCAAAACCAATCAACCCTGGAAGGCACCGGTGGTCGCATGAAAACAAGAAAACAGTTGACAAACAACACAGCCGCTCCGG
>CAYPJB010000650.1:0-1795 GCA_964410845.1 uncultured Bacteroidales bacterium
ATCACCATCAGCTTTCCAGGATCCGTTCTTGCTGAACTGGGGGATCAGCACATAGAACGGGAAGTTCTGCTGCTTGGCAATGGCTGGAGCAAGCCCCACCTCGTGTGGTCCTTTGGCTCCACCTTCACGCTCTCCGGAGCCATGCAGGAACAAAATCAGCGGCGAACCCTTTTTGGCATTCTTCGGCACGTACAGCCAATAAGGGTATTCCTTATCGCCATCCTTGAAGCTGAGTTTAGTGATGGTCCCCGCTTCAGCGGTATCTTTGGTTCGTCGCATGGCCATGGTTTCTCCAGGCAGACAAGTGAGAACAGCCAGTAGAGTAAGGAAGAGGTGCATCGTAGTTCCTTGCAGGAGGAGTATGCCAGCCCATAGTGTATTAGTGTGATCTTATGGAAGAGATACGACAGATGTCTGCTGAAACAAAGCTCCCCCCGATCTCGCCGACCATCGCCCCCTGGTTTCTCTGGTATGTGAAGAAGTACCAGGTTGGCAAGTTCTTCAATGCCACCCGATTACTAAAGGGAACCCGTCCGCCACACTACGAGCCTGACGAACCCTTGATCGTGTATCTGAATCACCCGAGTTGGTGGGATCCGCTGGTGTGCGTCGTCGCCACCGAATTCTTCAAAGGGCGTTCGCACTACGCTCCCATGGATGCAGCCATGCTGAAGAAGTATGCCATTTTCAGCAAGCTGGGCTTCTTCGGGATCGAAGCGAATGCCAGGGGAGCCGTGCAGTTCCTGCGTATGGGCGAAGCCATCATGAACAAACCTGGCACCATGCTCTGGATCACTGCTCAAGGTGAATTTCGCGACGTACGTGAACGACCAGCGGGATTGAAAAATGGACTAGGTGCGTTGCTGAGCCGAGTGAAAAAGGGAACGGTGATCCCCCTTGCGCTGGAGTATCCCTTCTGGAACGAAAAGAAACCCGAAGCACATCTTGCGTTCGGCACGCCGATCATAGTGAAAGATTTCGCTGATCTGAGCGCTGATGACTGGACACACAAGCTCGATTCAGCACTCGTTGCCACACAAGATGCACTTGCAAATGCCGTGCGGAGCAGAGATCTTCTTCGGTACGAAGTGATTCTGGCCGGCAAGTCGGGTGTCGGTGGCGTGTACGATCTCTGGCGACGGATGATGGCCCAATTGCGTGGGCAACAGTTCCACGCAGAGCATCAAATCAGGTAGTGGTCGACCAAACCCATTCTGCCACGTTCACACAGCATGGTTACACAGAGTACAGCGAAACCATGACACGTATCTCGAGTGCGAATGAAGGGCGTCGGTGCAACATGGCCCAGGAGATTACTCAGCAGGCGGTACCGGAATGCTGGTCGTTTCTTCCACTTGCAGCCCGCCAAGCTTGGCAGTTTCAAATGGGGCAACGCTTGGCTTGAAAGCCACCTGTAGAGGACCCATGGCTGGCGGTGGGCTGACAGGTGAACCGAGTGCCAGGCCGGGAGTGATTGCCGGAGAGGTTTGAGGAATGGCCGGGGATGCGGTCATGGGTGGCGTGTAACGTGGTGCATTGACGACAGGAGTTGAACTGCCGCAACTGCTGCACCCAGACGAAGGAGGTGCTGCCATCGGTGGACCATAGCCCGGAGGGGGAGCCACCATCTGAGGATCATTACTGGTAGACTTACACCCAACTGTCAACGCAGCCAGTGTAAAAATTGCAAACCGACGGAGGAACATGATGCACCTGCCAAACTTGTGAATTGACACAAGCTTTGCCGATACCGGTGACTTTGCCAACTCCGTAGACTGATCCTGTCAGGGAATTC
>CAYPJB010000651.1:0-1792 GCA_964410845.1 uncultured Bacteroidales bacterium
GAACGGGAAGCTCAGCGAGGGGGAGGTGAAGGACCTAGTGGAGTATTTAAAGACGCTGTAGGGTATGCTGTGCATACCTCACCTGACAATCTGCTCGTCACCTGTTGCATTCTTGTGTCTTGGAATCTCATCGAGTTGGGGCAGGTACAACCTGCCCTACGAATCAACCAATGATATCCTTTACTACCTTCCCATGCACATCCGTCAGACGGAAGTCTCGTCCGGCGTAGCGATAGGTGAAGCGTTCGTGGTCAAAGCCCAGAAGATGCAACAGGGTGGCGTGCAGGTCGTGGACGTGGACTTTGTTTTCCACGGCCTGGAAACCGAATTCGTCGGTAGCACCCACGACGGTACCAGCTTTCACTCCGCCACCAGCAAGCCACATGCTGAAGCCCCAGTGGTTATGATCTCGGCCATTCACTTTACCTGCGTTGGCACCAGGTGTAGGCAATTCCACCACAGGCGTGCGGCCAAACTCGCCACCCCAGATCACTAACGTTTCGTCTAATAAGCCTCGCTGCTTCAGGTCTTTCAACAGAGCGGCAATCGGTTGATCGCACTGCTGAGCAAGGCGCTTGTGGTTCACTTCCAGGTCGTCGTGGTTGTCCCAGGGCTGTCCATCGCCATGCCACACTTGAACAAATCGCACACCACGTTCAATCATCCGACGGGCATACAGCAACTGACGTGCATGGACGCCCGTGCCATACATATCAAGGATGTGAGGCGGCTCTTTGCTCAGATCAAAGACATCGCTCGCCTGCATCTGCATGCGGTAAGCCAGTTCAAATGATTGAATGCGTGCTTCGAGCTGAGGATCATCTTTCCTTTGCTGCTGGTGCTGGGTATTGAGCGACTGTACCAGATCCAGTTGCTGGCGCTGTTGCTGCATACTCAGGCCAGCATTCTTGATGTTCTCGATCAGCTTTTCGACCTTATCGTGCCGAGTGTTCAGGTAAGCGCCCTGGTAGATACCGGGCAGAAAACCTGCCTGCCAGTTCTGTGATTCCTGAATGGGATAACCACCCGGGCACATGACGACGAAGCCAGGCAGGTTCTGATTCTCGCAGCCAAGTCCATAGGTGATCCATGAACCGAAACTGGGCCGGATGAGCCGGGCTTCGCCACAGTTCATCAGCAGCAGTGAAGGCTCATGGTTAGGAATATCGGCGTGCATCGAACGGATGATGCAGAGATCGTCTACACAATTGCCTACATGCGGAAAAAGATCGCTTACTTCAATGCCGGACTTGCCATAGCGTTTGAAGGCGAAAGGCGACTTCCAGGCTGAACCCGTTTTGCGTTCAGTCCCCAGGTTGGGACGGGGCAGCATCTTGCCGTGATATTCGGTCAGCTTGGGCTTGGGATCGAACGCATCCACATGGCTTGGGCCACCATTGGCAAAGATGTGGATGATGTGCTTGGCTTTGGCTGCAAAGTGGGGCGAACGCACGCCGAGCGGATTCAGGCTGGAACGTTTGTCCTTCTCTTCAGCATTCAGCATACCTTGTGAAGCAAGCAGTGAACTCAGGCCAAGCGTTCCCATTCCCATGCCGCAACGGCTCAGGAGTTGGCGTCGATCCATCAGCAGGTGTTCCAGAGTGGGCTGCATGGCGTTTCCGTTAGTCGACGTAGAGAAATTCGTTGGTCATGAAGAGCGCCTGGATGAATCGTTGCCAGGTAACTGGTTCAGGCTGCTGACCGAGATACCGCTGAGCCAACTCCACTTCACGTGGGGTTGCATCACGGGCCAGGCAAAGACGATAACAGCGATGAATGCGTTCAGTGGGAT
>CAYPJB010000652.1:0-1787 GCA_964410845.1 uncultured Bacteroidales bacterium
AATGGTATGACTACTGCATGGTCGTCTCGGATCGACCGGACAGCGTATGCTATCCGCGCTCATCGTCTGTCATGAGAGGTAATCTGTGCGTGCATCCATAACAACACACACGACTCTCGAAGCAGTGATCACCACAACTCCAGAACACGACTTTGGCAGCGCGCACCAAGGCGCGCAAGTACGACACCCGAGTCCTGCAGAATCTTCCTTTGGTAGTTGAAATGATGGCTGTACACTAGTGAACAACTCGCACACACACGAGGCTCGAAGCATGCAACCACACTTCGCCGCCTCGATACTAGGACGTGCAAGCTCGCGCGCACGGCGCGCCGCAGTAGTTGACGGACCACGAATTCAGCTCTGACCTGAAAGGCTTGGCAGCATGGAACAGAAGAATCCCCCCACCGGCCAACTTGGGCTGCTCCAGGCTGTCAGTGTCAACATGGCCATGATGGTGGGTGTGGGTCCGTTCATCACCATGCCGCTCTTTGTCAGCAAGATGGGCGGACCACATTCACTGGTGGTCTGGCTGTTGGCTGCTGTCGTTGCCATCTGTGATGGCATGGTCTGGGCGGAACTGGCCGGTGCCTTCCCGGGGGCAGGGGGGACGCTGCACTTTTATGATCAAGCGTATGGTCACAAGACGGTCGGCCGGATGATGAAGTTTCTGTTCGTCTGGCAGTTCCTCTTCAGTGCTCCGCTGGAACTGGCGTCCGGGGCACTGGGTTTCGCGCTCTATCTGGGATATCTGGCACCGGGCATCAAGCAGACTGTTACCGAGTGGCCCTGGGTGATCCAGGTGCAGCATCTGGTGGCGATGGGAGTGATGGTAGGCATCGTTGCGTTAGCCTGGCGGAACATCCGGGCGGCAGGGCAGCTCATGGTTGTCTTGTGGCTGGGTATGTTGGTCACGATGGGAATGCTCATCCTGGGTTGTGCGATCCAGGCTGAGCCACAATTGATCTCGACAGCTACTCAGCAGCTTGGCGATGCCGTGTCTGCTGCAACAGCCGGTGACTATCGACTCTGGCTTGGTGTTGGTGCGGCACTGGCTATTGGAATGTATGACTTTCTCGGCTATTACCAAGTCTGCTATCTGGGCGAGGAGGTGAAGCAGCCGGAACGAACGCTTCCCCGCTCGATCCTGATCTCGGTGCTGATCATTGCTGCCCTGTACTTCAGCATGAACCTGAGCCTCTTTGCGGTGATGCCCTGGCAGGACGTGGCCAGGAGCGAACACATTGCCAGCGATGCGTTCGAAAAACTCTATGGAGGCTGGGCCGGCAAGTTGATGACCGGCCTTATTCTGTGGACGGCGCTGGCAGCTACCTATGCAGCCATGCTCGGGTATAGCCGAGTGCCATATGCTGCAGCGAAAACGGGGCACTTCTTCCGCATCTTTGGCAGCTTGCATCCGCGTGGTCATTTCCCGCACTATGCGCTGATCTTCCTGGGCATCATCGGTGCGCTGGCTTGTCTGCGGAATCTGGATGATGTCATCGCTGCCCTGCTCACCAGTCGAATCCTGATTCAGTTCCTGGGGCAGATCGTGACCTTGTTCTATATCAGACGTTCGCCGGAACTGAAGAGCCGGATGAAGTTCCGCATGCCACTCTTCCCCTTGCCAGCGATTATTGCCTTTGCTGGCTGGTCAACAGTGTTTCTTACATCTGATTGGCCGGCATTGGTCTACGGGGGATTGAGCCTGATAGTGGGTCTGTTAGCGTTCGTGGTATGGAACGGAGCAAGCAAAAGACAAGCCGATCCTGTTAAAATGGGATAATGCG
>CAYPJB010000653.1:0-1773 GCA_964410845.1 uncultured Bacteroidales bacterium
TCGAATATATGTCCCCGGAGCAGGCAGGCTTCTCCAATCAGGATGTGGATACCCGTGCCGATATCTATTCGCTGGGAATCATTCTGTATGAACTGCTGACGGGTCTTCGTCCGATTGATGCCAGTCGGCTCAGGAAAGCAGCACTCACGGAGATGATCCGCATCATCCAGGAAGAGGAGCCTTCGAAGCCCAGCACCAGGCTATCGACGGATGCCTCGTTGCCGTCTATGGCAGCCATCCGCCAGACCGATCCCAGGAAACTCACTTCGCTCTTGCGTGGAGAGCTCGACTGGGTGGTGATGAAGTGTCTGGAGAAACAGCGGGATCGGCGTTACGAAACAGCCAACGGTTTGGCACGCGATATCCAGCGGTACCTGTCCGATGAACCCGTCGAAGCGCGACCACCCAGTGCTGGGTATCGCCTAAGCAAGTTCATTCGTCGCAACAAGGGGACCGTGATTGCAGCCAGCCTGGTGACCCTGGCTCTGCTGGCAGGCCTCATCGGCACGGCTTTGGGCATGGTTCGGGCAGAGCAGGCACGAAAGGACGAAGAGGTACAGCGGATCAAGGCGGAGAACAACGAACGACGAGCCAACGACTCTGCCATCGCTGAGCGCCAGGCCAAAGAGACTGCCGAGAAACGACTGATCCAGGTGAAGCAAGGGGTCGAGTTCCTGGGCACCATCTTCACTGATCTTGGTGCCGATACTGCAGCCAACAAGGATAAGCCACTGAAGGCGATACTGGGGGAACGCCTGGAGAAGGTGACCGCCACGCTGGAAGGCGAAGTTGTGGGTGACCCGCTCGATGTCGCTCAGTTGCAGATGATACTGGCACGCTCCCAGCTTGGCCTGGAGAACAACCAGCAGGCAATTGACCTGGTGACCAAGGTTGAAAAGACATTCAGCAGGCTGCCAGGTAGTAATGAACTACAAGTGTTCAACGCACGGAATCTGCTGGCAACGGGATACCTCCAGGCTGGTAAGTATGCCGAAGCAACAGCAATACTTGTCGAATTACTCAAACAGGAAAAAGCCACTCTGGGAGAGAACCATCCACTCTATCGAGACACTCTCAACACACTGGCCGCTGCTCATACAGTCTCGGGGAAGTATGGCGAAGCTATCCCATTGATGGAGACTGCACTCAAGCTGGCGCGAGTCGATCCCGGCATGGAAAGTCCCGTTACGATTCGCATCATTCACAACCTGGCAGCAACGTATCAGAAAGCGGGCAAGGCAGAGAAGGCGTTGCCTTTACACGAAGAAGCTGTGCGACTGCGGAGCAAAGTACTGGGGGATCAACATCAGGACACCCTCTCTGCCAAAGTATCGCTGGCCGGGGCTTATGCGGATGCCGGCGATACCGTCAAAGCCATACCGCTCTATGAGGAAACCTATCGACAACTTCAGGCCACCGCAGGGCCCATGCATGCTGACACGCTTCGCGCTTTAAACAACCTGGTAAAAATCTATTTGGAGAAGGGGAAATACGAGACTGCCACTCCACTGATGGAGCAAGCGCTCACGTCGTTGAAACTGAAACTGGGCGTGGACCATCCCGATACGCGGACCACGATGGCCAATCTTTCACAGGCTTACCGCGTCACCAAACGCAACGAACAGGCATTACCTCTCGCCGAGGAATCCTATCAGCGCAGGAAAGCCACGCTCGGGGCAGAGCATCCCGATACGCTCTCTGCCATGAACAATCTTGCCGCCATTTACCTGGTGATGGAAAAACGTGAACAGGCGTTGCCTCTACTGAATCTGG
>CAYPJB010000654.1:0-1771 GCA_964410845.1 uncultured Bacteroidales bacterium
GTGCTTGATCACCTGAGCTTTCTGCCGCTGACGATGCGTCGCGGTGTGCCCGGTCTCAATCCGGATCGTGCTGACATTATCATTGCAGGCATCATCGTCATTGAGCGCATCATGAAATGGATGCAGGTCAATCGCCTGGTGATTCACGATCAGGGCGTACGTGATGGCCTGATGCTGCAGATGATTGAGAAGTATGTCGGGCCGCGGAAAGTGGAAGTGGCATCTGTAGCAGAGGACCCGGAAGCCTTGCAGCAGTCTGCACGGCAATTTGGTGCGCTCTGCGGCCTTGATGAAGCACATGCAAAACAGATCAGCATGCTCTGTGGTCAACTCTTTGATGGACTAAAGGAGCCTTTGCAGTTGCCACCGCAAGAGAGAGTGTTGCTTTTACTGGCAGCCTGGTTGCACGAGGTTGGCAGCCTGGTGAACTACGAAAAGCATCATCACCACAGTTACCATCTGATAGTACATGGCAACATTCGGGGTATGACGCCCCGTCAGCGTGAAATTGTTGCACTGGTGGCGCGGTATCATCGTAAATCGCCACCCAAGAAAAAACATGCTGCGTTTGCACGTCTTTCGGCAGCTGATCAGCAAACAGTGCTACGTCTCAGTTCACTGTTACGCTTGGCTGACGGAATGGATCGATCGCACACACGCAGCGTCGAGTCGATTGATTGCTCAGTCCGTGGGCGATTGGTACATGTAGCCTTGCGTGCAGCTACCTATCCAGAAATTGATGTCTGGGGCGCTTCGCAGAAAGGTAAGCTCTTTGAGGAAACATTTGACAAAGATCTGGAATTGGTCTGGAAGCCGATAGATCAGCATGCTGTTATTCCTGCCAAAGCACGAGGAACTGGAAATTGATTCGTGCATCATGTCATGCATCATCGTACCAGACGTCGTTCACCAATGGCCTGCAGGAAGCAGTTGCAGATCTTCCGATAAGTAAAGGTGGTGAAGGCCAAGGTTTTGGCCCTCATGAATTGCTGGGAGCTGCGTTAGCAACCTGCATGACGATCACCGTCAAATTGTGTGCCAGGAAGAACAACATTGATTTACAATCTGTGAACTGTGAGGTGCAACTGGATCGTTCCACACCTGATGTAGTGAAAGCGACGTACCAGTTGACGCTTGAAGGTACGATTACTCAAGTACAAGCCAGCATGTTGTGTGATGCAGCCAGCAAATGTCCTGTGGCAAAAACACTTGCGAAAGCTATTACCATTCATCCTCTGTCATCGCAGGAGTGTTGAGATGAAAGGTAGAGAGAGCGGAATGCCTGATGAGCCCTATTGGAACACATTCTTTAATCCGAGTTGAATCGTAACCAAGCTTGACTGCACGGGTCCGTGCGGAAATGTTGTCGAGTTTGGCTGTGGGTATGGAACATTTACGATCCCGGTAGCTCAAGGCATTCACGGTCATCTTTTCGCTTTGGATATTGATCAGGACCTGGTGAAATACACTGCAGATAAAGCTAGAGCAGCAGGACTGCTGAATGTTACTGCAGTTGAGCGAGACTTCATGACCGATGGTACGGGATTGCCAGATGCCTCGGTCGGCTATGCCATGTTATTTAACATTCTCCATGTTGAGAATCCTCTGGTTCTACTCCATGAAGTGTGTCGGATATTGACACCGGGGGGCAAGGCAGGAATCATCCACTGGAGAACTGATATCGCAACACCTCGCGGTCCGAGCATGGATATACGACCATCTGCGGACGATTGTCGCTCATGGGCAGAAAATGCTGGTTTGGTATTTGTTA
>CAYPJB010000655.1:0-1769 GCA_964410845.1 uncultured Bacteroidales bacterium
GCTGCTCGGGCTGTTTGGCTTGATCGTCTACTTTAATGCCCGCAGGCAGAAGGCTTCTCATCCGGTCATGATCGTGCGTGAAGCCATCACCATCGCCAAGAATGCCATGCTCGACAACGACGAGAGACCTGAGATCTTCCAGCGCAAGAAGGACAAGACCGAAGTCCCTTTTGATGCCAAAGAAAAGAACAAGCTCAAGCAGGAACTGCCAGGCACTTACCACTTCCGCTGTCCGGAGATTGAACTCGGGTACACCCTCAAGGAAGCAGGGGAAAAGATCGTCCTGAAGATACACAAGCATGAAGAAGTGATCTCCCTCTTCTATTCCGATGGGACGCTAAGCGCGATTAAAGTGCTCGATGAAGTGCTTGATACCGAAGCCTTCGAGATGCGACAGGCTGGAACGATTGCTGAGCAACTCCGCAAGTTTGTCCGTTACCACCTCCGCTTCCCGGGCGGTTCACTGAAAGTGGAGAAAGCCGCTGAGCCAACGTTCAAGCCAACGCTCAATCTGAAGGAGGGGAGTGGGGGCATCAAGTTGAAAGGTGCTCCACCACCAGGAAAGTTGCCGAACTTTGAAGGTGAGTAGTTACGAGACCCGCCACTGCTCCAGCAATTGATGCAGCCATTCTCTTTCTGGTTCAGTGAGGACACTGCCAATCTCGATCCGCTTGGCGCCATGGTCGAATCGCAATCGCTGTCGTTCGCCAACACGATCGAGGACGAAGCCTTGGTTCAGCTCTTGACGGGTAAGTATGATCGGAACTGCAGACCTTATCATGTTTTTGAAGGAAGGCATGTTTTCACTGTTCTGTTTCATGCCCATCGAGAGCGGTGCGAAGCCGGGATAATGCGTGAAACTATCGAAGCTGAGCTGGACCGATTCCGGCTGCATGGGCTTGAGTGCATTCCAGACGGAGAGCAAGGCGAAAACGCCGCCGATCGACCAGCCGCCCAGCCAGACCAGCATGAAAAGATTGGCTCGTCCTGCCAGTAACTCTCTGAAGACCATGACTTCGCCGAATGCCCAGCCGCACAGCCAGAAGCACAGGAACCCGACAACGAAGAATCGCCCGGCACTGCTCGGCAAAGGCCAGGAAAGTTTCAGCCCTTCCGGTAAGGACTCTACGGTAATGCTGCTGTTCTCTGGCGGGGTGCTGGTTTCCATCGCTAAAGAATATCACTCGCGGACTGTTGCGGACAAGCATAATCATTGCTGTCGGGCTTATCAGCATGCCGTTAATCCACGTAGGGATCAGCACCCAGCTCCTTCAGAATCTCCTGTCGCTGCTTCTCGTAGACCATGAGGTCCACACGCTGCTTATAGTGCTTGCGTTCCATTCGCTGCTGGGCTGTCTCGAAGAGCGGCTGGAACGATTGCCAGTCGGTTCGTTTCCCGGCTCGGCCTATCTCTTTCAGTTGCTCGTACTTCGCATGGCCCAGCGCTTCGAGCAGTTCATCCTCCAGGCACAGATAGAACTGTGCTGAACCAGGGTCGCCCTGGCGGCCAGCTCGGCCACAAAGCTGTCGATCCACTCGGCGGGCATCGTGGCGTTCGGTGCCGAGCACATGCAAGCCGCCTGCTTCCGCCACCCCTTTGCCCAGCTTGATATCGGTACCACGCCCCGCCATGTTAGTGGCAATGGTCACCGCGCCGGGCTGGCCTGCTTTCGAAACCACAATCGCTTCCGTCTCGTGCTGGCGGGCATTGATGGTCTCGTGCTTCACGTCTATCGCTTTCAGCTTCTCGCTCAGCCGTTCCGATTTCT
>CAYPJB010000656.1:0-1756 GCA_964410845.1 uncultured Bacteroidales bacterium
CTGGTAGGAGTGCATTTTCCGGTGACCATAAATGGACAGTGTGTTCATGATGTCCAGGAGTTTGACTTTCGATCACCTCAGGTGAGTGCTGAAGTCGTCGCGACGTCTCCTGACCTCGATTTAGCAATACTTCGGGTGGCTCATCTTCCAGAGAATGTCGTTCAACTCCCACTCGCCAAAAGTTCTCCGATACCGGGGTCTACGGTGTTCTCTGTCAGTCATGCGAAGAAGCTGAAAACGGTATACAATTTCGCTCAGGGTAAAGTAGCATTCACCGGCTTCGCTGCCGTGGATGGACGTAGAGACCAGCAACACGATGCCGTGCTGCGGGCCGATGTTTTTGGGTTTGAATGCGATGCTGTCGATAAAGGGTCGAGCGGTTGTGCTTTAGTCAATAATCAGGGGGAGCTGGTAGGGTTTTCGGTTCTCGGGGCGGGCCTCCTCGGGCAGTCAAAAGTTACCTGTGTGGGGGTATCGGTTCGAGAACTGCATCGACTGATTAATCCTGGACTGATTCAGACAGCCAGCCCCCGTAGTCTGGTTGGTCGATGGGTAGGTGATCAAAAGGGAGCAAGCAATGAGGTGGCATTCGAGTTCTTCAATAATGGGAAGGCACATTGCATCGTGCCCGGAGGTGGAAAGTTAATCGGAACGTATCGGTTGGTTGGGAATGACATGCACTTCACGACAAACGGCAAGACGGATGTCATGCAGCTGCAATGGGTGAACGATCATCAATTCCGACTGGTCGCTCGAGGCTTTGAATGCAGTTGCAAACGACATGACGGTGGATGGAAACAGGAAAGAAGACAGTAACTGATGGCCGGTATACGAGAAGCAGAATCATTCATCTGAAGGCACTATGCCTGGATTCAAAAGACTGACACACAAGTTCAGACACAGGAGCTAACATGGGAAACTCAGTGAGCTATAGCAGGAGGCCAGACCTCCCGTCCCTGGAGATGAGCAATGGCCATACTTCAGTGTTCATCTCAACCCTATCTCTGGCGGCCTCGCGGGTTGCCCTAACAATGCACGAGAAAGAACTGGCAGTATGGTTCGCATCACGGGATCAGTGGCTCTTCGGTTCCGGGATGGTCGGGTTTGATCTCAGCGAAATCCCCTGGTCTGTACCAACCTTTCAGGAGGATAAGGCATTTATTCTTCGCATGATCGAGGCAGCCAAGGCAAAGAGTGGCTGGGATCGGCTGAGTTACAGCCCAAATGAAGAGCGAATCATGCCTAGCTACGAAGAGTTTGCAGTTCTGATCAATGCCTTCGTGCCAGAGGACATTGTCATTCCAGAGGGTGAATCATGGTCAGATGAGATGCCCGATCCCCTTGTTCTCTGCGAGAGGCACGGAGTGTATCAGCATGATGCGGGCTGTGTAGTCTGCCATGATTCAGCTGTGTAGTCTGCCATGATTCAGCTGTGTAGTCTGCCATCATTCACCTTAGATTCCTTTAATGCCACAGGGAACTGGTCAATCATGGTCGAACAACTCCACGCTGACTGGGTGGTTTCTTTATCGTCAACCAGCTCCAGGAACAGACATCACCACGTACAATGCAGGCACTGGCTCGAGCAATGCTGGCAATTTCTACAGCTTTGGTTCCAGCACAACTGATTCTGACAGGTCTCTGGGTGGAGTTGGTTCGGGTGGTGCCTACTTCGGAAGCCCGGCCACGGGTTCCGTGGCTGGCTGGATTGCAGTCGGAATAACTAATAGCACTGGTCAGGCATTAAGCTCATTCA
>CAYPJB010000657.1:0-1754 GCA_964410845.1 uncultured Bacteroidales bacterium
GGTTGCTTGCAGTTTCTTCCACGCCGTCTTGCCATCATCCTGGCCGCGGAGGATGCGCCAGTAGCTTTCGAGAAGGGTGCCTATCTTGTTTGGGTCTTCGCGGAGCATCTCGATGCGGAAGTGGCGGATGCCTTGGGAGAGCATCGCGGGGATGAACTCGGCGGCGGACTGAGGCAATGCGTTGTAGACGGTATTCCGACACCCTGCATCAACCAGCACCGGGAACACTGCACTCGAACGGTCTTTGAGTTCAACCTTGTGACGATCACAAGGCCTGCCACAATCGCGCCAGTCTTTCCCATCAGATAGTAGCGCTGCAAAAACGCAATGCTCATTGTGGAACATCGGCATGTGGTAATGCACCACCACTTCATACAGTCCGGGATGAGAGTTCGCCACCAGGGCCTGCAGCTGCTCCCAGTTGAGGTCGAACCCCGGCGTCAGCCGCTGCAAACCCAGACTCCGCATCCAGTGTGCCGTCACATCGTTGGCAACGTTCAGCGAGAAATCGCCCAGGAGTGGGATGTGCGGAGCGTGTTTGCTGTAATATGCCACGCTGGTGAGGTTGCGAACAAGAATGTAATCTGGTTCGTAATTCGCAATGAGCCGAAGCCAGCTTTCCTCTCCCGGCTTGATCACCCGCAGCGTTGCAACACCGACAGGCAGCTTCGCTTCCTTGCAGAGGGTGACCGCTTCCCGATACTGCCTTACATCTTCGTAATCGCAATAGACCAGTTGGGGCTTGAGTTCAGGCTGCTGCTTGACGTATTCGATCAACCCCTTCAGTTGCGAAAGCGTTCTAACCATGATGGACAGTTGCGGTTCATCCACAGCAGCAGGGGCAGTAGTGGTTTCCTTCCACTGCTTTCGCCAGTCGTTCAGCGTCACTGTGGACAGAGGAAACGGCTTGGGTTTGAATTGTTGCAATCGCTCTTCAAGCTTCAGCAGCAGATCGACCAAGGCTCGCCGACGCAACTCATTGAGGATGCTCTTCGGGATCATGAGCTGCGGATCAAGCTTGAGCTTGATGTCAGCCAGCTCAAACGGGGTATCGTGCAATCGGCCCAGTTGTTCACGGATCATCGCCAGCGTCGCCGGGTGCTTGCTGGCTTTTTCCAGCGGACCAGGCCAGGTCGAACTGGCTAACAGTCCATCAGGCGAACTGAACTGGAGCGTCAGCGTTCCACCCAGCTTGCCGATGATGGTGGCGGTGACCAATTTCCGGTCGCTGGGCTTATCCTGTTGGTAACTCTTCTCCAGCTTCTTACGCAGTGCCGGATCATCGGTCTTCCAGACGATGTTCCCCGCATGCACACGATGCCCCTGGAACTGCTGCCTGTCGAGCGTGATCTCCACCCGTTGCTTATCGCGTTGCTTGATCTTCCAGACCCGGCCACCCACTTCATCGCCTTCAGGTTTGCCCTCGTCGAAAACGATGCCATCACCCGCTTTGACCAGCCATTCGAGAGGAACCGTAGTGTCAGCCAGTTGCACCAACACCACGTGACCTTGTACCGCTTGCACGGTGCCGATTTTCACGCCGCGCTTCTTCGGTGAACGGGCGGGGACCAGCGTCTGATGGTTGATGCCACCCAGGAACCCTTGGGTCAGTCCACGGGAAAAGGTTTGTTCCAGTTCCAGTTTTTGCTGCTTATTCAAAGGTTGGCCATCAATGGCTTGTCGATAAGCCTGCACAGTCGCTGCAACATAGTCCGCCTTCTTGAGGCGACCTTCGATCTTGAAGCTGACCACAC
>CAYPJB010000658.1:0-1731 GCA_964410845.1 uncultured Bacteroidales bacterium
TACTGGCCAGCAGGCAATTTCTTGTAGTCTGCGTGGAAGTTATGTGATGCGATAGCAAGCTGTCGCAAGTTGCTGGCGCATACCATGGCATTAGCAGCTTCTCGCACTTTTTGCACTGCAGGCAGAAGCAACGCCATTAAGAGACCGATAATAGCAATGACAACCAACAGTTCGATCAGCGTAAACGCCGATCTCCGGGGCGAATGATTCCTGGTCATTCAGGGACTCCATAGAAGGGAAGAGATCAATACCACAATGTTGGCTGATGCCAAAATTTGCAAAGTAGCATCACAGCATCATACTGCATGCATTGGTTCGCTCAAGCACTTTTCTCATAGATCGCGCAGTTTGCTGCAGCATCTTGCTACAGTAGCACTTTTCTGCGTCGGTATCACTGATGCTTCGATGTAACCAATCGTTGGGTTTCATCAATTCATCATACCTATGAACAAATTATAAGCAGAATGCGTGCCAACAGCGATGCCCAGGCCGCGATAGTAGAAAATGAGAGCAAAACAGCCCCCAGCCAAGCTGCGGAACAGGAAAATCTTCGATTGCCAGGCTTCGCCATACGGGCCCAGGTGATGGGCGCCGGCAAAGGCTGTTGCAGAGAGAAGCACCGCCAGCAGCATCGCTGTGCGTTCCTGCGTCACCATTTTCAGCAACCAAAAAATAAGCCCAAACCCTACCAAACGAAACAGTATCTCCTCGAAGATACCACTCCCCATCAGGGCGATGGCCTTCATGGACCGTGTTGCAATCCCGATGCCTAACTCATTCAGTTGTGCTGTGACAATCATGCCCAGCGCCCACAATGCCAAGGCAAAGAGCAGACTCTCCAGAAACATGCCCACGAGCGTGGTGATCGATTCCGGTGGAGAACGATCCCACTTGATGACGGCCCAGCACAAGCAGATGAGAGCCATCAGCAGGCTTGGCAGGTATTCGGTTGTCCAATTCAGTTGTTGAAATAAGCTGGCTAGCCAGGCATCGAGCCCGGAGCGATAGGCTGTCATCCCCTGTGTTGCCTCGTAGAGCATGCACCCTTCGTAGAGACCTAAGAAAAGCAGCACCACGATCGTGCAAGGCCAGGGATGTTTCGTGGATTGCCAGTACATGCGTTATTTGAGAGTTGTTGGTTGTTGGTTTTCAGTTGGGTTTCGGTTTTCAGTTGTTAGTTGTCAAAGGAATGAATCACGCACCTCGTCTTAACTAACAACCAACAACTCGATCACTTACCCAATTACATGCCGATCCTTCGCCACTTCCAGATCGATGACTTTCATCATGTCATGCCCGTTCTGGAGGGTGACAATCGGCTGCCAGTACTGGTGCGGATGCCAGGCGATGACCTTCCCCTGGCTGCCATCAGAAAGTTCAATCGTGGAACCAGTTGGAACGCGAGCCCAGGGCAGGAGCATCAGGGCTGCGAGTTCATCGAACCGGCCCGACTGAGCTTCCTGCAGGATGAGTTTGACCGCGTGCTTAGGTGTGTAAGCTGCACGATGGGGTCTTGGCTGGCATAGCGCCGCGTAGGTGTCGGCGACGGCCAGTTGCCTGCCGAGTTCCTGCACATCCTTGTCCTTCAACCCATGGGGATACCCGGAGCCATCCAATCGTTCATGATGCTCTGCAATGGCTTGTGCCACATCGAACTCTTCAGGCCGCAAGTGGGGCCGCAATCGCTCTGCCAGCCAGGTAGCGTGACTGCGCCATTGTTGCTTCGTGGTA
>CAYPJB010000659.1:0-1725 GCA_964410845.1 uncultured Bacteroidales bacterium
CAAACCGTTCTTCGTGTGGTACGCCACCATGATGCCCCACTCGCCACACAATCCACCCGAGCGACTGTTGAGCAAATACAGGGATAAGACTCCATCGCTGTTTGTAGCCAAGTACTGGGCGATGTGTGAATGGTTTGATGAAACCATAGGCGATCTGTTGAAGCACCTGGATGACAAGAAACTCGCTGAGAACACGATCGTCATGTACCTGCACGACAACGGCTGGATTCAAGACGAGAAGAGTAGCCAATACAAAGCAAGGTCCAAGCGCTCACCCTACGATGGTGGAGTTCGCACTCCGATCCTCATCCGCTGGCCGGGCAAGGTGCAAGCCAGGAAAACAGAGGAGTTAGCAAGTTCCATCGACCTGGTCCCCACTATTCTCAGTGCTGCTGGTATCGAAAAAACTCCATCCATGCAGGGTGTCAATCTGCTGAATGAGGAACAGGTCAAGAATCGTTCCACCATCTTCGGCGAGATTTTCGAACACAATGCTGTAGATATTGCCAGGCCTGAGGCCAACTTGCAATATCGCTGGGTCATCGACGGGAAGTGGAAACTGATCGTTCCCAACCCGGCACGCGTGCCCAACGGGAAAATGGAACTCTACGAGGTACTGGCTGATTCCGCAGAAGCAAAGAACAAGCACTCGCAACATCCGGATATCGTGCAGGCACTCACGCAGAAGCTGGATGCATGGTGGCTGGGAAAATGATCGTCGACGAATGAACTGATTGTGTAGATAGGTTTGTTCTTGAGTTCCTGGTAGAGTTTGATTAGCTTCGCAGTATGACCGCCGTCACGCAGATTCTGTCCGCCATGGAGCAGGGTGACCCCGCTGCAGCGGAACAGTTGTTGCCACTGGTCTACGCCGAGTTACGAAAGTTAGCTTCGGCGAAGTTGGCACAGGAAAAACCCGGGCAGACTCTCGAGCCTACCGCGCTCGTACACGAAGCCTACCTGCGGCTGGTCGATGTCGATCAATCACAGCACTGGAACAGCCGGGGACACTTCTTCGGTGCCGCTGCCGAGGCGATGCGTCGGATTCTTGTCGAGAAGGCTCGGCAAAAGCTGGGGCCTCAGCGCGGCGGGGAATGGGTTCGTGTCCCCTTTGATCATGAACTGGAAGTAGCCCAGCAGCGTCCCGAAGAGATACTGAAAATTCACGACGCACTGGACGAGTTGGCCAGGGAATCCCCCATCAAGGCTGAACTGGTCAAACTTCGCTTTTTCGCAGGATTGAGCCATCAACAGGCAGCTGAGGTCCTTGGCCTGAGCCGCGCAACCGCTGATCGATACTGGGCTTATGCCAAGGCCTTTCTGTACGCTGCCCTGCAGGACGAAGATACTTCGAAAAATCTTTCGATGACGTGACGCAAATCGCCATGCGTTCTCGCACTGCTTTTCGATGGCAGATTAGGGAGCAAGCAATGGCAGTCGAGCATCCAGCTGTCGAAGACATCTTTGAAGAAGCAATTCGCCGTTCTCCCGGAACAGAGCGAACTAACTACGTCGACGAAGCTTGTGGCACGGACGCTGATCTCCGGCAACGTGTCGATCGGCTGTTACGTGCCTTTGCTGATGCAGGCAGCTTTCTCGAATCACCCGCAGACGAATCGGCCCCAACCATCGACCAGGTCCCCACTGAAGGCCCCGGCACCGTCATTGGTCCTTACAAGCTCCTGCAGGAGATCGGCCATGGCGGCATGGGTGTCGTGTTCATGG
>CAYPJB010000660.1:0-1724 GCA_964410845.1 uncultured Bacteroidales bacterium
TTGGGTTGTGCATCTTTCTGATCATGACGGAGATCAATCGAGCCAACGCCTCGAATCGCTTCATTGCGTATGGCAACTTCCGATTTACTGGCGGCTATGGATATCCGGAAGAGCCGATGAGCCAGACGATCTTGAAAACTTTGGGTTTCCTCTTCTCCAACCTGGGTTACCTCTACTTTACGTTAGGCTTCGGTGTCTATTTTGCTTTAGCCAGCAATTCGACAATACGCAACATCATGTCGGCCCTGACCATCATGATCATGATCAACCTGTTGCCCATTCTGTTCCGGAGTTTCATGGGGGCGGGCAACTCGATGGGTATGATGGGCGTGATTCAGGCACTAACCAGCCCGGCGTTTATGCTGCTGCTCAGCGGGATTGCAACGCTGGTTGTTCTGGCACTGATCAGTTATTACCGTTTTCCCAGGTTGCGTTGGATTTACACCTTCGTGAAATGGCTGGGCAACCTGATGCTGCTGAACGTGATGATCTTCGTGGTGATCAGTTGCCTGTTCTTTGCGTTCGGCGGCATTGTCGAATTTTCGCGTCTGTTGCTGCTGGCTGCCCCACTGACGATGGACTTTTTCATCCTGGGCGATTTATTCAATCCGGAACGCTACTACCGTGGCTCGGAGCAGATGATGTACTTTCAACTGGGCAGTGCTTTGGTCTTTGCTGTGCTGGGCCTGATCTTCTATCTGCTGGCCAAGCGTAAACTTGGCTTGACCAGTGGCAGAGTGGAACACACCCGAATGGCGGTCAAACAACGACGGATCGCATCACGAACACTTTCTCAACCAGCAACCAGCAACCAATCATCAACTCAAAACTAAAACGACGGCAGAACACCTGGTTCTGCCGTCGTTGTGTATCCCGTCCGTGGGATTGTTTCTTCCCTGGTGGTCCGAAACTTACATATTGGCCCGCTTCTCGTCGACGATGCTCTGGATGTGCTTGCCGAGCAGAGCGACATCGAAAGGCTTCTTGAAGGCGTCGTTGAAGCCCTGGGTCTTCAGACTGTCAGGATTGGCTTCATCTTCGAGGGCGAGGGCGAGGATGAGCGTCTCTTCGTAGGCTGCATTGCGGCGAAGGTTCTGGGCAATCTGAATGCCTTCGCTGCGACCCATGGCGAGATCGATGATGATCGTGTCTGGGTGGAAGCTTTCAGCCTGGATGCCTGCTTCGAACCCGCTGTTGGCGACTTCGAATTTGAACTCTTCATCTTCGGTGAGGTGGTTCTTCATCTTGTCGATGAAGGCCTTCTCGGCACCGATGATGAGGATCTTGTGCCAACCTTCTTCTTCCAGTTCACCCAAAGGCATGCCATGCTCTTTGAGGAAGCGGATGAGGTTCTCACGTGGAATGCGTCGATCCTGGCTGCCGGGAATGCGATAGCCACGGAGCCGACCGGAGTCGAACCATTTGGAAACGGTGCGTGGTGCCACCTTGCATATCTTGGCCACTTGCCCCGTGGTAAAGACCTTGCGCATTGTCTACACCTCATGTTCGCTTGGGTTCTGCTCGAGCCTGTCCTTCTGGTGCGGGAACCAAGAGACCGCTCGTCCCCAGGGGGTGTTCTGCAGTTCAGAAGTCTCAGCGGGATAGAGACTTCGGGCAGATACAGCTCCTGAAGAGGCACCCGTGCACTTCACTGCGGGTTTCGCAGGGTTAGCGCAGGTAGGGCGCTTCGCTAGTTTTTTCGTCCAAACTCCCTGCCCACGATG
>CAYPJB010000661.1:0-1716 GCA_964410845.1 uncultured Bacteroidales bacterium
GCTTGCTGGCATCAAAGATATGCATCGAACCACCACGACCCCGGCTGCATCCATTGGCTTTGCCAAACATTTCAGCCATGATGGCACCAGCACTGATACCTCGAGCCAGTGCATGTCCATGCTCACGGTACGTGGAAATGATGGCATCTTCTGGCTTAAGACACGGAATTGCTCCCACCGCTACAGCTTCCTCACCGATGTATAGGTGGAGGAAGCCCTGGATTTTTCCCTTGGAGTATTGCTCAGCTGCCTGTTCTTCAAAGCGACGAATCAAGAGCATTGTTTTTAACAAGCCCAAGCCTTCCTGTGCAGTTATTGGATCAGTCTTTGTCATGTCAGGCATGGATCAGTCCTTCTTGCGAAGTAGCATGGCACTTCGTACACGTTCTCTGGCAAGATCAATAGCTGCCTGTCGTGGTTCCACTTTGTCAGCCTTGCTGCGTGTAAGTACATCGTGAGTGTTTTCACGAATCTTCTGAGCAATCGTGTCAAACGCCATACCTTGCGTTCCTGAATGATACTCGACAGAAGCACAAATCACACCACCAGCATTGGCGATGAAATCCGGCACGATCACAACACCACGTTGATGCAACAACCTCTCAGCTTCAGAAGTTGCAGGGATGTTTGCCCCCTGCAGGATCAGCTTCGCCTGAATGGATGCTGCATTTTTAGCATGAATGCAGTCTGGACGGGCAGCGGGGATCAAGATGTCACATGGAACGGAAAAGAGATCATCCGGTTTAATGGAAGTACCCTGTCGATACCCTGTAACACTGCCAGACTGATGTTTGGCTGCAATCAGCTGCTCAATATCGATTCCTTGTTCCTGGTAGATCGCCCCCTTTGAATCACTGGCAGCTACCAGTTTGACACCTAGCTCAGCGAGTCGCTGTGCTGCCGGTCGGCCAACATTGCCAAATCCTTCCACCGCCAACCTGGCACCTTGAAGCTTCATTTGACAGAAGTCTGCCGCAACTTCAGCTGAGCGGGCCAGACCAAAGCCGGTAGCACCCAGTTCATCGAGAGGAATACCTCCCAGTACTCGTGGCAATCCCACCGAGCGGCCAATCTCATCCCGAATCCAACCCATGCAGGATTCATCTGTCCCCATATCCGGCCCTGGGATATAGCTGGTAATCTCTCGAATGCTCCGTGCAAAACTGCGAATCAAACGAGCCTTGTCGCTGCTTCTCGGATCCGCCATGATCCCTGCTTTGCCACCACCATGTGGCAGCCCTGCTGCAGCATTCTTCAAAGTCATCGCTCGTGCCAGGCGGAACACCTCATCCATGGTCACGTTAGCAGCCATGCGTACACCACCGATGGCTGGTCCACACGCAGTGTTGTCAACTACTACAAATCCACGCATGCCGGCCTGGGAGTCATAGAGATGAACCACCTTTTCAGGTCCGAGTTCATCACAGTACTTTTCCCAGACAAAAGGTGCCGTAGTCATTGTGAACCTCGTTTGCGTAGAGATCAGTTTGATTCGAGAGTGGAAGTATCGCCTTCAGGCAAACCGAGTTCTCGAGCTTTCAAGAGTCGTCGCATGATCTTGCCAGCCCGGTTCTTGGGCAAGGTTGTGAGGAAGTCAATTTCTTTAGGAGCTACCACCGCGCCAAGTCGTTTGCGGGCAAAGCCAAGTAGATCGCGACGAAGTTCGTCGCTGGGCTGGTGACCGGGTTTTAATGCGACAAAGGCCTTGACGATTTC
>CAYPJB010000662.1:0-1715 GCA_964410845.1 uncultured Bacteroidales bacterium
CTATCCACTCGTTGAACTGCTCCGCGTCCGCTGGTGGCTGCCTCGCGGTGTTGCTGCCATCGTTGTGATGATTGGTCTGATCCTCGCCATGACGTTGGGAATCATCTGGATCGTTGTCTCCGTGCAGAATGGCTTCCAGGAACTGAGCACCATCGACGGCAGACTTGCTTATTACAAGAAGCTCCACAATCGTGTTGCGGAGGACATCTCCCCGCCACTGGCAGAGCAGCTCTTCCCCATGCAGCCGCCGAAAAAAGAAAGTGATATCATCGACGAAGCTGCCAAGGGTGGAACACCTGCCAAATCAACGTCTCCGGTTGCAGCGAAAACAACAGTTCCCGCTAGGGAATCGTCTATTTCCACTGTGCCAACAAAGAGCGAAGCGGAAGTAGAGAAGCCTCACGTCATCGATCCTAATCAATCACTTATTTTCGGCTGGCTAAACAGACAGTTCAGCATGGAAGGAACACTGTTGCCGACATTGATCTTCTCGACATTTGAAGTCTCGATGATCACGCTGATCGTGTTGTTCCTGATGCTCTTCCTCTGGATGGATGGCGAGATGCTGGCCAGCCGACTGGCAGAAGTCTTTGGTCCACGGACAGGCCCCTATTTCTCTGCCACTTACCGGGCACTGGAAGAAATGGCTAAGCAGGTTCGGAATTACATCGTCTGGCGAACCGTTATCAACCTGTGCATCACCATCATCCTCGGCATTACTTATAGCACGATGGGTCTGAAGCAGCCTTGGACCAGTGCCATCTTCGCCGGTGTCATGGGCTATATTCCCTATATCGGTCACGTGGTTGGATGCATCCCTGCCGTGCTGGACGGGTTTGTGAATGTGAATCTCGTGGTCGTGCTTTGGATCCTGATTGTCTATGGCGTACTTCTGCTCATCGAAGGGTATGTGATCTTCCCCCTGGTCGTGGGACGACACATGGAGATGAATGCTACCACGGTGATTCTGGCCTGTCTGTTCTGGCAGCTGGTTTGGGGTAATATTGGCCTGTTCCTGGCGATGCCGCTCACTGCTGGAATCAAAGCCATCTGCGCTAATGTCACGTTGCTTCGCCCTTGGGCTAACCTGATGGGACAACATGAAATCATGCCCCTCGACGAACCCAACGGTGATGTCTGGCCCGAACCACCCGGCCATGCTCCACTGATCATCGAAGAGCAGGGGCGGTAATATTCCATTTCTTTTCCGAATTGCAGTCTACTATGAAAATTCTCGTCACTGGCGGAGCAGGGTACATTGGCAGCCATGCGGTCAAGCTCTTCCTGGAGCATGGCCACGATGTCTGGGTTTACGATAACCTCAGCTTTGGCCATGCGGCAGCTGTCCCGGAAGATCGTCTCATCCCAGCTGATCTTGCAGAACGCGAGCGGTTGGCTTCGGTGCTTCGTGAGAAGAAAATCGAAGCAGTCGTTCACTTCGCGGCCTTTGCTTACGTCGGCGAATCGGTGGAACACCCGTACAAGTATTACCGCAACAACGTCATCAACACGCTGACACTCCTCGAAACCATGCAGGCCTGTGGTGTAGGCAAGATCGTCTTCTCCAGTACGTGTGCCACGTATGGCACGCCTGAAAAGGTGCCCATCACCGAGAGTACACCACAGCAGCCCATCAATCCGTATGGCCGAACGAAGCTGATGATCGAATGGGCTTTGGCTGATGCGGCCCGGGCGTATGGCCTGGGCTATGCTGC
>CAYPJB010000663.1:0-1715 GCA_964410845.1 uncultured Bacteroidales bacterium
TTCGCAGACCCTAAGGTGATGACGGCTGCAGCTATTCCTCCATATCATGCCATTATGCAGTGGATCAACCCGGATAACTTGGCATCGATTCTTGTTCGCATCACGCCAACACTTTTTGAGTGTTCGTTGATCCTGCTGCCACTGACGCTCTATCTCATGTGGCTCGGCTTTGAGATTGGCCGCAAGAAACAGCCCTACGTGCTATCAGGTACTACTGATACCTGGCTCCTTTTTCTGGCGCTGTCGGGTTTCCTGTTCCTCGGCCCACCTACCTGGCTCATTGCCCGCTTTGCCCCCTCGGGCCCAGGTCGCTACTTCCTGATCTATACCATCTATGTGGCTACGGTTCTGCTGCTGGCCTGGTGGTGGGTCAAGTCGCGCAGCCAGAGTCTGGTGGTCTACAACATCGATCCTCAAGCTTTTGAAAAGGCGGCACAGCCACTTTTTGATCGACTGGAAGTGCCCTACCAGATGACGCCGGGCCGGGTAGCATTTGCTGGCCAGCAACTGGTGCTGGATCTGGAACCTACGCCTTCGCTGTACTGTGTCACGATGAGTTGGACTGGTGATCGTGCTTTGTGGAACAAGCTGGAAGCAGCGTTGACATCAGAACTGAACCAGATCAGCACCACCCGTAACCCTGCGGGGGCACTGTTGCCCCTGTATGCAGCCATGTTCCTCTGCTTTGTCACCATGAGCGTGGTGCTGTTCGTCTGGTACTGGGCGTTCCTGTTCTAGCTACTCCCCATAATCCGCGGGCTTCTTTCCTTTGATGTGGCCATCAAACTTGAAAGGACTCGGAGCAAAGGTACCGACGATGTCCACCTTTGAAGCATCTGGTATCTTTGCTTCCAATCCTACGGCCCAGTAGCAGGCATTCACCAGTAACCTGCGAGTTCCTTCGCTGCTCAAGTCTTGTGATGCACCCATCGTTGTGGTGAATACCCGGGCCGCCTTCCCCGACTTGCTGGCAAACTCCCGCACCCAGGCAACAGGCATCATCGGGTTATTCAACTTTCCTTCGACGCGAGCTGAATCAGGTTTCAAGGTTGCAGTCACTTCCCCCATCACTAAAGGGATTGCACCATCCACCAGGGGCAACTTAACGGTATAGACATCAGTAGTACCAAAGATATCTCCGTTCTTGATGCCCTTCAGAATAGGATGTGACTCAGCTTCAGGAGCCAGGATACCCCGTGTTCCCTGTTTGCCGTGCGCACCGTGGTGAGCAACCCAGGTTTCACCCAGTACCTGTTTGCCGAACCCGCCCGGCCATTCCTTGCTGTTGGCACTGTAGTGCACATAACTGCTGGGCTGTTTGCTGGTAAAGTTGAATGCATGGGTAGCGGTACGAAGCCCAATGATCGGCTTGCCCGAGTCAACATAGTCCACGATGTGCTTCATCTGCTCGTCAGGCAACTCACGATAGCGGGTGGAAATGACCATCAGGTCAGCGGTGGCGAGTGCCTCGGTGCCCGGTATGTTGTTGCGAACATTCGGATTGATGGTGCCATCCTTGGGATCGATGGCAAACAAAACGGTACAGCGAAAGCCATGATGCTTGGCCAGGATTTTCGCCAGTTGAGGCAACGCTTCTTCCGAACGATACTCTTCATCGCCACTGATAAAAACGATGTGCTTCCCATTTCCCGGACCAGAGCCTGCGGAAATAGTGAGCCAACGGTCATCAGCTTGAAGCGAGGAGAGAAGCAGTG
>CAYPJB010000664.1:0-1708 GCA_964410845.1 uncultured Bacteroidales bacterium
ACATTCCCCTTTCCTTCAGCCATTAGCCCTATTACACTAGAATTAGCTCAGCTTGCAGAACGGCGACTTCGTGGGGTACTCAAACCTTGAGTGCGCGGAGTGCTGTTTTACTATGGCGAAAGCCATATCCGTGGAGACGGCTTTATGTGAGCAACGCAGTATAACAC
Source organism: uncultured Bacteroidales bacterium (assembly GCA_964410845.1). GTDB lineage: Bacteria > Planctomycetota > Planctomycetia > Gemmatales > HRBIN36 > JAEUIE01. The sequence continues at coordinate 168 of CAYPJB010000664.1, forward strand.
AGGGGTGATGCTTGACGACGACGAAGGAAGCCAAGGTCCGTATTTATCAACTCGCCAAGGATTTGGATGTTGAAACCGGTATCTTGTTGGACATCTGCACCGATGCGGGCTTTGACAAAGTACGCAGTCAGCTCAGTAGCGTAGACCTGGATCAAATAGAGATCATCAAGAAGGCGCTCAAGCAGCGGACCAGTCCTGCTGTGTCTTCCGTTGCGCCTCCACCACCTCCGCCCATGCTCAAGCAACCTGTGGCAGCCCGGCCACCGACGCTGGCCCCCAAGCCCAGCGTTGCCAAACAAGTACCCGTCGAAGAACCACCCGCACCCATTGAAGAAGAAGCAGTGCCCGCGATAGTCGAAGCCGAAATCGAACCGGAACCGGTAGCGCCGGTTGCTCCCACACCACCAAAGACGCTACTTCCCTCCGATTTCAAAAGCCGGATGCACAATCTGAATGCCGTCCGCACGATGCGTCCACGACATCAGCATCCACCTGCTCAGCCAACTCAACCTGCAGCACCTGTTCAACAAGCACCTCCCGCTGCTGAACCTGCACCAGTTGCGCCTGCCGTACAACAGCCAGCGACACCAGTTATCGAGCAGCCTGCCACAGCACCTGCTGCACCGACTCCTGTTGCGAAGCCAGTTGCCCCGACGCCAGTCACGGCCAAGCCAGTTACACCTGTGCAGCCAGTACGCCCAGCCGCGACGACGCCTCGTACGATAGCCCCGGTTCGACCGCTGCAACAGAACACTCCAGCTAAGCCGCCGAATCTTTCCACATCGGCACAGGCTCAGACTGGTGCGCCTGGCGAAAAACGTTCCGCGCTCGATCGTGCCCGGCCTACATCAGCGTACGCTCCGCCCAGTTCACAGCAGCGACGCAAGATCGTGATGCCCGGTGCAGCACCAGTGGCTCCATCCAGCCAGCCTGGCGTGATGAAGCCTTCGGTGAAGTTTACCCCCGATATGCTGGCGGGCATCAACACCACCAAGGGACCGGTCACCGCCAAGGACATCATCCGCAAGATAGAAGAGAAACACCTCGAGGACAAAGCCAAGGCTCGCAAAGAAGCGGGGGGCGATGACGTTGAGGAAGATGATGACAAGCTGCGTCCCGGCCTGGTGAAAGGCCGTGAAGAGCGCCACAAGAAACGTTCCATCCGCGCCAAGGCTCGTGAAGACGATATTCGCAAGCTGACCTCGCTCCTCGATGACGATGATGATCGTCCCGAGCTCAAGCGGTTGCACCGCGTTAACCGTACACCTCGCCAGGGCACGCTGCCTCGCAAAGGTACTATTGTTGATGTGGAAGTGCCTATTACCGTACGGTCGCTATCTGAGGCACTCGGTGTTAAAGCCACTGATCTGATCAAGAAGTTGATGGCCAAGGGACAGATGGTCACCATCAACACCGGCCTGGATGAATTGGCCGCTGAAGAACTGGCCATCGAACTGGGCATCGAGATTCGTATCGTCAAGGAAGTGGCTGCAGAAGAAGAGGTGCTTGCCGAGTTCAGCCGCAAAACGGCTGAAGAGCAA
>CAYPJB010000665.1:0-1706 GCA_964410845.1 uncultured Bacteroidales bacterium
GTGGAAGCAGGCGGAGTCCTTGAGATCGCCCTTATTATAGATGCAGAAGTATTTCAGGAAGGTTGCTGGGTTAGTTCCACGCTGGAAGACGCCGTAGTCGCATTTACCACGAATGACGTGGGCTTTCTCGGGGAAGCTTGCTACGAAGGCTGCGTTGCCTTTTTCCATCGTCAAATCAACGTGCTTGGTAGCGGGGTCATGTACATACAGGCCTGTTTGCTTGACCTTGTCCATCAGTTCGGGGTTGTCGACATCAGCACCGAGTTTGTCGCTGAAGACGAGTTTGACGGTATTCGGCTTATCGCCCGGGATTAGCCAGAGGAAATGGCCAAAGCTGGCGTTGGTAACAACCAGCAGTGCCAGGAAGGCAGCAGCAAGACGTAACATGGGTTTCTCCATGAGGGTTGGAAATGTGTGCTGATTAACCTAAGAACCGTGCTGTTCTTTGCCAGAACCCGCAAGAAAATAACAGTCCCCACTTGGCAAAGGTGTGGTGTAGAGGGTTTAATGGAAGTATGTCTTGCTGGTGTTAAAGTGTGGCAGGGCTGTGTTGTACACAACTCAATCCTGTGGACGTGAAGAGTCAGCAAGACGTACAGGGTTAATGAACGGTTAGATACTGAAGAAGCCCCTCATCCCTAGCCTTTCTCCCCGAGAGGGAGAAGGGAACATGGGGCGACATATTCGAGGTAACAGGTGTTCTCATCTCGTGTTCCCCTGCCTGCTCTGATCGAACATTGCCGGGCGCTGCGTCACATGCTGGAAGCGGGGCTGACGTTGCCTCAGGTGATGAAGCACCAGGCGAAGTCGGGGCCTGCAGCCATCAAGCCGATTGCCAAGCGGATGTCCGACCGCATGCACGAAGGGGATAGCTTTCTCGAAGCCCTCGAAGATGAAAAGCAGTACTTCCCGCCACTCTACCTGGCCATCGGGGCTGTTGCAGAAGAGACAGGTACTCTTCCCGAAGCGTTGCGTGAACTGGAAGAGTTCTTCACTCTGCAGAACTCGCTCTGGAAAAAGTTCATCGCGCAGATCACCTGGCCTGTCATCCAGTTTGTTCTCGCCACCATCATCGTCGCGGTAGTCATCTACATCCTTGGCATTCTCAGTAGTGGATCGCATGGCATCAGCGTCCTCGGCTTGCAGGGGCCTGGTGGTGCAGCGAAGTTCTTCTTTGGCATTTGGGGTTTCGTGTTCTTTTGCTTCGGTCTGATCTGGTTCCTTCGCAACGTCGTTGGACGTGGCCCGTTCATCGATCGCATTGCCCTGAGCCTGTATGCCCTCGGACCAACACTCGAAGCTCTCGCTCTCGCTCGCTTCTCGCTGGGTATGGCTGTCACACAGGAAGCGGGTATGCCTCCCGAACAAGCGGTCAAGCTTTCACTCGAAGCTACCAGCAATCATGCATACACCGCCTGTATTCCCTCGGCACAAGCAATGTTGAAATCGGGCGAGACATTGACAGATACCTTACGCGAGCAGGGCATATTTCCCGAAGTTTTCGTCGATATTGTTCATACCGCCGAAGTCAGTGGTAACGAGCCTGAGTCCTTCGCTCGTCAGGCAAAACAATACAGCGAGATTGCTGAGGCACGTCTCAAAATACTCGCTACTGCAGCGTATTGGCTGGTCTGGCTCATGGTCGCCATCTTTATCATCGTGTTGATCTTCAACATCTTCAGCCAATATGTGAGTGCTCTGAGCGG
>CAYPJB010000666.1:0-1702 GCA_964410845.1 uncultured Bacteroidales bacterium
CTCAACAAAAAAGAAGAACCACCAGCACAAAGCTAACTTCCTAACAAATAGCCTTCACCGCACAGTAAGCTAGCCAGGAGACTCCCCGATGAGTGCAGGACAACAGCAGGCCGCAGCCAGCCCTGGAGCAGAGGCCGCGTCCTTTGATGGAAGCCAGTGGCTCAATGAAGCCACCAAGAAGATGCGTGTCAATCACGATGACCAGGCTCGTCAGCGTGGGATCGACGCTATTCAGCAGTTCATCCAGAATGCCATGCAGCCCGGACAAGTACTCCAGAAAGATGTTGAAACCAACATCAAGTACTGGATCAACGCGATTGATCAGAAGCTTTCCACCCAGCTCAACGAGATCATGCACCACCCTGCCCTCCAGAAGCTGGAAGGGAGCTGGCGTGGTTTGCACTATCTTGTTCATCAATCGGAAACGGGTGAAAATCTCAAAATCAAGGTGATGAATGTCACCAAGGATGAGATCAAGAAAGACTTGGAAACCGCGGTTGAGTTCGACATGAGCGAACTCTTCAAGAAGATCTACGAGGAAGAATACGGCACACTGGGTGGTCACCCCTTCGGCATGCTGATGGGCGACTACGAGTTCAACAGCAAGCGCTCCGTCGATGTCAACATGCTGCAAGGCCTGGCTGGCATCGCTGCAGCCTCGCACGCTCCCTTTGTTTCTGCAGGCAGTCCTGATGCCTTTAACCTGGATTCCTTCTCTGACCTGCACAAACATCGTGACCTGGCGAAGATCTTCCAGAGCGTCGAATTTGCTCCCTGGCAATCATTCCGCGAATCGGAAGATTCCCGTTATGTCGCCCTCACGCTGCCTCGCGTGCTTTCCCGCCTGCCCTACGGCCAGAAATTCAACCCGGTGGCTGAGTTCAACTTCGAAGAAGATGTCGATGGTACCAACCACGACAAATACCTCTGGATGAACTCCTCCTGGGCGTACGCCTCACGCATCACCGATGCCTATTCCAAGTATGGCTGGATGGCCCGTTCACGAGGAGTGGAAGGTGGTGGCAAGGTGGAAGGACTTCCGGTGCACACCTTCCGCACCGACGAAGGCGATGTCGCCATGAAGTGTCCCACGGAAGTGGCAATTACCGAGCGTCGCGAAAATGAACTCTCCAACCTCGGCTTCCTGCCACTAGTACATTGCAAGAACCGCGATTTTGCCGCCTTCATGGGCGCCCAATCGTGTCAGAAGCCAGTGAAATACGATCGACCTGGTGCAAACGCCAACGCCGAACTTTCTGCCAAGTTCAATCTGCTGATGTGCGTTTCGCGGTTTGCTCACTTCCTCAAGGTCATGGTGCGGAATCGCATCGGCTCCTTCATGGAACGTGCCGACATGGAACGCTGGCTGAATCGCTGGATCAAGAACTACTGCGTGGCCAATCCGGATGGTCTCAGCGACGAAGACAAGGCACGCTATCCCCTGCAATCAGCCGAGATCAAGGTACAGGAAATTCCAGGGCAACCGGGCATGTACCGTGCCGTGGCACACCTGCGACCACATTTCCAACTGGAAGGGCTTGATATTTCCCTTCGCATGGTGGCTAAGCAACTCTCGCAAGGCTAAACGTACTCTCCATCCATTCAGGCCTTTCTCTTCACGGAGAAAGGTCTTTTTTCTTTTCAGGTTTTTTCTCGATTGCTGTCCGTAGATCAATGCTAATCCGCATTACACCTATGAAGG
>CAYPJB010000667.1:0-1685 GCA_964410845.1 uncultured Bacteroidales bacterium
AGCGTTGGTAGACAGTGCCATCTCACCAAGCAGCGTGGTACAGCGACAAGAAATGTTGGGGCACATTCAGGAACGACTGACTGGAATGGACCCAATAGATCGTGAAGTTCTTGCCCTGCGGCATTTCGAGCAGTTGGGTAATGCTGAAGTGGCTTCAGTATTAGGAATCAGCGAGCCTGCTGCCAGCTTGCGCTATAGTCGAGCACTTCGACGTTTGCGAGACATTATCTCAGAAATCAAAGGCCTTTCTGCAGGATTTAGCTTATGAACACTATTGCATCATCAAAACAGGACCTGGTAGTTCAGCTGGCAGAAGACTTTGTAGAGAAACACCGGCGCGGCGAGTTTCCTTCGCTAGATGAATACAGAGTGAAATACCCCGAGTTGGCAACGGAAGTAGAATCGCTTATCGAAGCACTTCTGTTAATGGAGAAACTTGGCTCCAAGCAATCACATCGCAACAAGATCTCGACTGCTGATATTCCCGAACAACTAGGCGAATATCAATTGATTCGAGAACTTGGCCGGGGTGGCATGGGGGTGGTTTATGAAGCAGTACAGGTATCTCTCAATCGTCGTGTTGCGTTGAAGGTACTTCCCAAGCAGGCGTTGTCGAATGTTATCCTCAAAGAAAGGTTCTTACGTGAAGCCAGAACTGCAGCCAGTCTGCATCACTCCCATATCGTGCCAGTCCATGGCGTAGGTGAACAAGATGGTATTTGCTACTTTGTGATGCAATTGATAGATGGTATTAGCTGCGATCACATTCTCAGATTGTTGCATACCCATCATCATGGCAAGCAATCTACCGAACACGCTTTGTTACACACCAGGAAGAGTGGATTTACTCAAGCAGACACGGTCGAATCTGATGAACAACGCGACAAATCATGCCAGAACTGGATCGTTCTCAGCTTCAATGACCGTTGTAGAGAAGTAGCCCGTATCGGTCTCGATATTGCGGAAGCACTGGCGTATGCACACCAGCAGGGTGTGCTACATCGCGATATCAAGCCAGGGAACATCATCATTGACAGGAATAATCATCCCTGGCTGAACGACTTTGGCCTGGCTCGACCGATGGATGACAGCAATCTCACAGCCAGTGGGCAGGTTGTTGGCACACTCCGTTATTTACCGCCAGAGCGATTTGACGGACTATCAGGTGTCGAAGGAGATATCTATTCACTTGGTCTTACTCTGTACGAACTGATCACCTGTGAAATGCCATATTCTACAACGGATCAAGCCAAACTTGTTAAACTGATTCATGATGAAACACCAACTTCATTATTGACATTGCAGCCTACGGTTTCTGCAGACCTCAACACCATCATCATGAAGTGCCTGGCGAAAAACCCCAATGAGAGGTATCGTCTCGCATCAGAACTGGCCCATGATTTGCGTGCCTGGCTTGCAGGAGAGCCTATCCTGGCTCGACCATTACGTTGGTGGGAGAAGGCTGGACGATGGGTAAAAAGTAATCCACTCGTGGCCAGCTTGCTGAGCCTTATTTTCTTGTTGCTCACTGCTGGTTTGCTTACCAGCAGCTATCTCTGGTGGCAAGCTGAACAAGAACGAAATGACGCCATCATAGCCAGGAATAGCCAGGAACGATCCGCCAATGAAGCGCGCATCGCTGCCCTCCAGGCTGACATGGCACGTGACAAGGAACACAAAGCGGC
>CAYPJB010000668.1:0-1677 GCA_964410845.1 uncultured Bacteroidales bacterium
GGCGCTATGAAGTCTACAAAAGCTCGAAGCGACAACGCGTTGGCCATGCTGGCCCCTCACCCCCTTCCCCTCTCCCCCGCCCATCGTTTCGTCGATCACCACATATCGCTTGCAGGGCAGGGGAGAGGGGAGCAAGCGGCCCCGCTCCCGTTCCTGATAAGACTGAGTCAAAGATGGCTTCAGTGTGAGGATCGCGATAGTGGCGGGGGTTGGTTAGCATTTCGCCGTCGTCGCCTAGGAGTGCGAAGTCGACGCCCCAAGTGTCTACGCCGAGACTGGCGAGGGGACCTCGATCTGCTGCCTGTGCCAGGGCGTGTTTCATTTCGCCGAAGAGGCGGAGCGGGTCCCAGTAGAGCTTGTTGCCAACTTTAGTGGGGCCGTTGGGGAAGCGGTGGAGCACATCGAGGGTGATCCTGCCATCGTGCAGTGTTCCGAGGATGCCTCGCCCGCTTTCAGCACCGAGATCGAGGGCGAGGAGATTATGTGCGTGGGTCATGTTTTTTGCCTAAAAGCCATAGAATAGCAGACCGCTGCTGTAGTAGGATAATAGGGCAGCTATTCATTTGCCTCAGAAAAACTGAGGCTGACGAGTTATTCTCCGGATCGTCCACTGGAATCGATACATGTCGATAGAGATACCCGAAGCTCCCGCTGGGGCGCTGGCTGAGGCTGTTATCAGCAAGCCGCCACCCAAGCTTGTTACGCCGATCGCTGCCAAACAGCCTAACAAATGGTTGCAGGCGATTCCGCTGTTGATCGTGTTCCTGCCCTTTGTTCCTATGCTTGTCATGCATGGTGTGACGCTCTGGGCGAAGCCTCACTATCAGTTTTTCCCGCTGGTATTGGTAGGCACGCTGGTACTGGGTTACTTTGCGTGTCAGCGGCAAGGACGACTGAACCCGGGCAGATACCAGATGGTTGCTTTGTTCTTCGGCTTCGTCTCGCTGCTCGGCCTGGCGGCGGGAGCGTTCCTGCAATCCTCCCTCGTAGCGTTCGGTAGCTTCCTTATCGGCAGCATGGCGTTCATCTATTCGTGGGGTGGCAAGCAACTGGTTCGCCGCTGGCTGCCCGCCTGGCTGTTTCTCTGGCTCATCGTACCGCCTCCCTTTAACTGGGATCAGGAGTTCATCACCTGGCTGAAGTTCATCACAGCTCGCTGGACCGGGTATGTGCTGGATGTCTTCGGCATCCTGCACGTGATGGAAGGAAACGTGGTGATTGTGCCGCCTTACAACAAGCTGCTCGTGGAAGAAGCTTGTTCGGGCATTCACTCCTTCTTTGCGATCATCACCTGTGCATTATTCTTCGTCTTCTGGTTTGGCCGGCCGATCCTGCATGCCATCCTGCTGATTATCGGATCGATCTGCTGGGTGCTGGCAGCCAATTGTGCCCGCGTGGTGCTGATCGCTGTCGCCCAGGTGCGGTTCAATGTCGATCTCGCTCACGGGCTGAGGCACGATATCCTCGGTTTTGTCATCTTCCTGTTCCTGGTGCTGCTCACGCTGAGCCTCGATCGACTGCTCTGCTTCCTGTTTGAATCGACCTATTCGTTCATGGCTCTCTTCCGCAAGGGTCGTATGGTCCTGAGCAGAATGATGGAATCACAGCGGAAGAAGGTCGATCTGGGAACCACCCGTTGGCCGGGTCTTTCCGTGACCTGGGTGTATGCCAAGCCGA
>CAYPJB010000669.1:0-1675 GCA_964410845.1 uncultured Bacteroidales bacterium
TCTCTGGTGGTGTTAGAGTTATCGTATCGCCGCTGGCAACGTATATTGCTGCCATCGCTGGCAGTCCTGACGTGGACGATGATTGTTTCGGCCTTCTGTATTGTCATGCCGGCGCACGATCAGTTTCGAATACAAGTCGAGTTTGCAGATCGCGTTAATCAGCGTTTGGAATTGCACGAGCGATTGCACCTGGTGAACATGAGTTACGAGCAAATACTCTTTTACTTAAAAAGGCCGATGGTGCAGATTGATCGCCTGGAACAGATACTTTTGGATGAGCAGTGTTCAACGTCACCAATCTATGTACTGATCAGGTCTGGCGATTATGATAGTTTCGTGCAACACGGCGCTTTGCATATCATGGATGTTTGTTCGAGTCATCAACGCCGGGGAGATTCCCGGGAAGCAATACTGTTAGTGAAGATCGAGCCAGTGCAGCAAGCCAGTCAAATCAACAAATAACCGAGTCGGGTTTCAGTATCCTGAGGACGTTTCTTCTGAATGATTCGTCCTTGCATATTGGGACCGGATGACGTGTAATAGCGTGCCCATCCAGTATGATGGGTTTCTATTTGATCTAGTCATCCTTGAAAATCAACTTGCTGACAACCATGCTGGCGCAGCCATTATTCCAAAGCCTGGTGCTTGCCATTCCTGAAGCCGTGAGCAAGACCAGGTTCTCTTCGTATCTGCGTCAGTCGCTTCAATTTGACTATGCCAGTCAGGAGTCTCGCGAACGATTACGGCAGAAGCGGTTGAGCACGATCGTGCAGGCTGCTGAGAAGACGCCTATGTATGAATCGCTTTTGACAGCAAAGCCAGGTGCTTCATCAGGCAGCAACAGCGGAAATCTGCAGAGCCAGGTAGTAACCAAGAAGGATTTTCGACGCTTTTATCCAACCGGCGTCTTCTCGAAAAGCCCTGAGAAAGATTGGCAGTACCTCTCAACATCTGGAACAACAGATCGACTTTCTGTTGTTGCAGATTTTGTCAAACGTGATCATCGACGCAGCAGCGAATTGCGAACTCTCAGTATTGCAGTGGGTGGCGCCATCGGAATTGCAACCATGGAAATCCCACCAAACGTCTGTAACGTCGTTTGCGGCCTGGATGACGCTCCCGAGCATTCGATCTGGAACCACCTCTGGCAGAGTCTTCGAGACCGTAACTTCAGCAATAAATCACTGAGCGATTTGCGAGGCCTCATTGAAAGGAATCTGTTACTTCGAAAACTGACGTTACCACCCATCGATCCAGCACCAGCTGCCACGCTGGTGAAACAACTGGATGCATGCCTGAGGAAGATCAAGCAGGAGAAATCGATTATTCTCCGCGGTTATCCTCATTATCTGATGTGGTTGGCAGACCGTGCTCGGCTCACGAATGTTATCCTGCCACATGTGCGTTACGTGTTGCCATACGGCGGTTTGGCTTCTCCGTGCATGATTGCAAGAATCGAATCAGGATTCCGAGCAGCATTCAGAAACGTGTATGGCACCAGTGAACTGGGAGCGATGGCAGCATCTTGTGGCCGTTCTTCCGGGATGCACGTCTTTGAAGACTTGTTCCTGATGAAAATAGTTCATGGAGAGACTTCGTCACAGTGTCAAACCGGTCCACTCGTCATTACCGATTTGATTAATGATGCGATGCCGATCCTTCGTTACCAGGTGGG
>CAYPJB010000670.1:0-1665 GCA_964410845.1 uncultured Bacteroidales bacterium
TGGCGGCCCTGGCAACTGAACTCCGAAAGGTAGGTGCCGGTGTGGATGAACGCCCGGATGGCCTCACTATCCATCCGTGCCCACTCCACGGGGCATTGCTTGATACCTACGACGATCACCGCATGGCCATGAGTCTGGCACTCATCGGGCTGCGTATTCCGGATATATCCATTAACGATCCTGGCTGCACAGCCAAGACTTTTCCCACCTACTGGCGTTCGCTGGAAAATCTGCGACAATAAAACTGACAGGTCTCCTGATGGGTGCTATGGTTTGCCAGTGCTTCCGCAAATCATGCTCGTCTATCATTAGCCTGTGAATGCTCTCGCTCACGACTTGGTGAATAACATGCGTCGCTTCGCCTTGCTGCTGCTGTTCCTTTGCAATCTTGCCCTGTATGCTCAACCCGCTGACGAGTACAACTCGGAATGGTTGAAAGAACCCTACCAGTTCCTGGTTGTAGTGCATGCCGATCCACATCCTTTGCTGACCAATCTGTTTGTTGAGCAGTTTACCCGGGATCTGGGAGACAGCCTGCAACGCGATCTGGGCCGCACTGCCAAGGTCAGTACTCTCGTCTATCGTGATTCAGGCCCGACGGCTGGCGATGGACCTCGTGAGATGATGGAAACCGTCATCACTCGTGGCTGGATGGAACTTGATAATTTGCCCAAGCAGATTAACCCGACCAAGGTGCATCTCGTTCGACTTTTCTACGTCGATGGGGAATACGAAGTGCAATCTCGCCAGGTGGATGGGGACACTTCCAACGTCAGTGTGTTGCGAAGATCGCGAACCACTGATCGTCAATGGGTCACACGTCTGGCTGCTCTGCAACTGGCACAGGATTTTGGCCAGGTGGGCGAAGTTATCGAAGTGAACAACCAGACGCTGCGCATCAAGCTGCGAGCCTTCGGACTTGGTGTACCGGAAACCATTCGCATCGTTTTGGGCGAGACGATGGCACTCACCCAAATTCGTCGGGGCAGCAACAGCTACACTTCCACCAAGATCGATGAAACCCTTGCTTACATCACCAATGTAAATGCTGTCAAAGGTGAAGTCACAGCCCGTCTTTACACTCGACTGCAAAACCCGTTGGCTAAAGATAGGCAAACCGTGGCCTTCCGTGCCATCAAATTGGGCACACGCGTTGCGCCGCTGCAACTCAAGCTCGTCGATCAGGATAACAATCCGATTGGTGGATATAGCGTCAGTCACTTCCCCAGCGGCTACGAGAATGGTGGAGCTGAAGCGATTGGCACCACCGATACACAAGGCCGGGTTGCTTCCAAAGACCCGATCTATCACGTCGGATTTGTTCGCGTGCAGATCGCCGGTGTCGGCAAGCTTGATACCCCGATCCCCATTCTTGATGATCAGCCCGTGGTCATCAAGATCGGCAATAACCGAGAGGCTGCCATTCTCGATGAAACCAAGTTCGAGTACGACCGCTGGATGAAGAGCTACAAACTGGTCGAAGAGAACTTTGCGGTCGACTACAAAATTCTCTATCTCGATCTGATCCGCGCTGGCAAAGACAAGGAAGCTCTCGCCAATCTGGAAAAGATCTCAAAGCAAATCAAAGAAAGTGCCGATGCGCTCAACACCGAACTGGAGCGCGTTCGCAAGGCAGCAGCCAGCGGACAAAGCAAGGAAGCTACC
>CAYPJB010000671.1:0-1662 GCA_964410845.1 uncultured Bacteroidales bacterium
CTGCCCGAAGACTTCGTCAACAACATCAAGCAGCTTGACTACACCAGTATGACGGTGAAGATCAACGTGAAGCTGAGCAGCCCGCCCAACTTCACCGCCCTGCCCTCGCGTGGAAAAGTCGGACCACAACATCATGGAACCATGCACATCTGTCCGACGATGGAAACCATCGAACGAGGCTACGCCGAAGCCAAACTTGGCCGCCCGGCGAGTACACCGATGATCGAATGCACCCTGCCCACCGCCCTCGACGACACCCTGGCCCCGCCAGGCATCCACCTCATGGGCATGTTCGTGCAATATGCCCCATACAAGCTGGCTGAAGGCACCTGGGACAAGGCGAACAAGGACAACTTCGCCAAACGCTGCTTCGCCGTCATGGACGAATACGCCCCCGGCTTCTCCAGCACTGTACTCGATTACCAGGTTCTCACCCCTGTTGATATCGAACAAATCTATGGCCTGACCGGTGGCAACATCATGCAAGGCACTATGAATCTCAACTCACTCTACGTCATGCGGCCTCTCCCCGGCTGGGCCCAATACCGAACACCTATCGATGGGTTGTACCTCTGTGGTGCCGCCGCCCATCCCGGGGGTGGAGTGATGGGGGCTGCGGGGAGGAACGCAGCCAGGGCTGTCCTTAGCGCATAACCCTAGCTCCCGACTGGTGGAAGGGTTTAAGGCGAGGGAGAGCATGTCGCACTCTCGCCTCCTGACACTGGCTGCTCCCCGCAGCCAACTCTCGACAGATCCCCGGGCGGGTTTCGTAGATGGTGCAGCGTTGCTCGCCATCCAGAAAGCAACATGCTTCATGGAACGGCAGCGGGAAGAGTGTCAGAGAATACTTCTTACTATTCGTGTTTCTCAGACCTTCTTCGGCAATACGCGGCTCTCTTTCCACATCTTCCTCAGTCACAAAGATGGGGAACGTACGGCAGCAGGCTCCGCAGCCATCGCAGACATATTGTTCATTCGGTTCGATCATGAACTTTCGCTGGTATCCGGCTTTCACAACAGGTAAGTGGGACATGACTTGCAAGATTACCTGGGGTTATCTGTATTGAGCTGATACAACCGCAGTTCAACATCGAATGGCGACCACGATAATCAGAACGATTGATAGCCAGTTCGCCAGACGCTGATCGTTGCAGGCCAGCCGAGCAGCCGAATCTTGTACAAGCCTTCCTGCTGCCATCCTTGCTCCCACGCCGCTGCTTGCAAGGCTTCGATGTCACTGGCTAGAATCACCGCTTGCCCGCCAGGCTGAAGTACTCGTTGCCATTCAGCAACCATGTCTGCATATAAACCCGCAATCTCTTCAGGCTTGCTGAGCTGTCTACCGAACGGCGGATTGCACAATATCTTCGCCACGCTCCCCTGCGCCAAAGGCAACTCACGGGCATCCCAGCGGATGAGTGGCGGATAGTCCCGCCAGCCTTTGAGATTGGTTGTCGCTGCCACTAGGGCATTACGGTCGATATCACCACCCAGCATTTCGATATGCCGATTGGCTGAGAAACTCTCCGCCAGCAGGGTGCCAGCACCACAGCACGGGTCAATAGTAAGCCCTTCCTGGGTGCCTAGTCGCACCATGGCTGCTGCCACCACCGGGCGAAGCGATGCCTGGATGTGTTCGGTTTTGTAAGTACGATGCCGCAG
>CAYPJB010000672.1:0-1635 GCA_964410845.1 uncultured Bacteroidales bacterium
CAGCGGAAGTGGTAAGTGCCTGGCAGCTCCTGCTTGAGCTTGTTCTTTTCTTTGGCATCAAACGGGACTTCGGTCTTGTCTTTCTTTCGCTGAAAGATCTCTGGCCCCTCTTCCTTGTCGAGCATGGCTTTCTTGGCAATGGTGATGGCTTCACGCACGATCATCACCGGATGAGCTGCCTTCTGCCGGCGAGCATTGTAATAGACGAGCAAGCCAAACAGCCCGAGCAGCACGACAAACCCCAAGAGAATCCAGAGCATTGATTACTCCCCTGATGCAGAACTGAGCTGTCTTAAATGATGCACCGCCTGTGCTACGTTTTCAATCACATAATCCACTTCGTCGGTGGTATTGAAGCGGCCCAAGCCAAACCGCAGGCTGGCGTCGGCAAGATCGTCGTCGAGCCCCAGAGCCCGCAGCACATGACTTGGCTCGCTGTCCATCGTCGTACATGCAGAGCCGGAACTCAAGGCAATATCACGTAAAGCCAGCAGAAGCGATTCCCCTTTCACCCATTCCAAGCTCACGTTCAGGTTGCCCGGCAAGCGAGGCGACCAGGCACCATTCAGACGAATATGCTGTAGCTTCTGCTGCAATCCTTTCCAGAGCCGAGTACGCAGTGCTAGCAGTCTCTCCGCCTCCGGCCCCATCTCCGCTTCGGCAATCCGGCACGCTTCGCCGAAGCCGACGATGAGTGGCACCGGCAACGTTCCGGAACGCAAACCCTGTTCATGCCCGCCACCATCCTGCAGGGGTTCGAGCCTCACCCGGCTGCCTTGCTTGCGGACAAAGAGGGCTCCGACACCCTTAGGACCGTACAGCTTGTGAGCGGTGAAGCTGAGCAGATCGACTTCCAGGGCACGCACATCAACAGGGATTTTCCCTGCGGCCTGGGTGGCATCAGTATGGACGACAATGTTACGGGCATGGCAGCGCTGGATGATCTCAGCCAGTGGTTGAAGTACACCAATCTCGTTGTTCGCCAGCATGACGCTGACGAGAACCGTATCGTGACGAAACGCAGACTCCAATTGGGCGAGATCGACCAGCCCAGTTGGCTCAACCGGAACGTAGGTGACCTGCCAGCCGAGCCGTTCCAGGTGAGCACAGGTATCGAGGACCGACTTGTGTTCCGTGGCCAGTGTTACGAGGTGCTTACCCTGGCCAATGTGGTACTGGGCGTATCCTTTAATCGCGAGGTTGTTGCTCTCGGTAGCACCGCTGGTGAAAACGATCTCGCGAGGCTCGGCATAAATAATGTGGGCCACCTGGGCACGGGCCGCTTTCACCGCTTGTTCAGCCTGCTGCCCGAAGACGTGCATCTTGCTGGCTGCGTTGCCGAAGTGCTCGGTGAAGTAGGGTAGCATGGCCTGCAGCACACGCGGATCAGTACGTGTGGTGGCGTGGTTATCCATGTAGATGGGCAGCGTAACGGGCATGGGGTTAGTGTAGTGGCTGAGTACAAACAGGAAGCGAAGAGAGATGCAAAAGATCACGATGATGATTACACTATGATCATGCAATCAACTACTATCAACCCAGTCACCCCGCAACTCATCCAGCACCTCCGGTCCACCCTGGGGGCTGACAATGTCCTCACGGCTTCCAGCGATCTCGCATCCTATGAATGTGATG
>CAYPJB010000673.1:0-1620 GCA_964410845.1 uncultured Bacteroidales bacterium
TCAGAGGCTGCTCTTTTCTTTCCATGGAAGCTGAAACAGATACATATCGATAAATCCGGGTATGAGTTTCACCCAAGACACAGAGTATAGGAGCATGAGGATTCACCACAGAGTTATTGGTGATGAATCCGTAAGGTGGTGGCGGTTCAGCACAGGTGATGGAACCAAGCAAAGGGACGCGATTGTGAAGATCAAATAGTCGCAAGCTTTGGGTAGATTCCTGGAGAAAACCTGTCAGCCCATCGTGCGTCAGATTCATGATCCCTTTCTTCATTCGTGGTGATTCCCATAGCCGAAATACATCACGATCAAAGTAACTCATACCAGTATTCCGAATGTTGCTAGTTACGGCGTGAATGCTGCCCGAGGCGGGAGACATTTTCAGGTTCCATTTCAAGGCTTCCGGGGATAAGTCCAGAACCTTGCCTGTCATCAGATCCTTCACAACACCTTTTTCATCTGGCTCTGCAATCACCATGGCCAGTTTACCATCTGGTGTGAGAGCAGGTTCCATGAGTGCATTCACCGAGGCGACGAATTCGGTTCCAAAGACATCGCCTGAGCTTATTGAAAACGGGCGTATGCGCGTGAGATACTTGCCTTCTTCAAAACTACTGGAGCGTTGCAGGAGAATGTCGTCCTGATCAGTGAACTGCAAACGGTTGTAATCTCCCTTGAAATCTCCACGAAAGAAATCAAACCGCGAGGTGAGAGGCTGCCAGGTATTGACATCCATGATTTGAATGAACCGTTGAGCGGCATCTTCCCGGCGATCCAGGAGAGCAACTCGGCGAAGATCACTGCCATGCTGATACACGATCGGAAAGTCATACTGATCCGCCCTCTCCCGCTTCACTTCGCTACCGTTAACAACATCGCGATGAACGAAATGCCCATTGGCCCAGAAAACACACTGACGACCTTCTTGTGTAAAGCAGAGAAATCGCTCCGCTTGTGTCTCGATCTGCCAGAGAAGATGCGGCGTATGAGACAGCCACGCATGAATGTTCCTACGGATCGTCTGCAGAAAAAGCTGATCCTCGGGGTCTGCATTTTCCCAGGCTTTGAGCATCAAGAACAAGGCATGATCTACCTTGCCCCCTTCCGCTATGCTCTGAGCCTGTTGAAGCAGTAACGTAGCGGATTTAGCTCTCGCCTTTTTTTCTTCCAGGTTAGCTACGTTACGTGCAGCGTTGGCTTCATTCGCGGATCGTGTTGCTTCACTGGCGTGATGAGTAGCACTGATGGCGTATATCAATGTGAAAATGGTACCCAGCACCATGGAGGTTACAGCAAAAGCAATACTGGCCGCCAGGGCTGGTTTACGTTGTGCCCAGAGCCAGATCCGTTCAGCCTGTCCTACAGGTCGGGCACGAATAGGTTCTCCCTGCAGAAAACGGTTCAGATCGTCTGCAAATTCTCCAGCACTGGCATATCGTTTGGATGGATCACGCATCAGGCATTTCTGGCAGATGGTAGCCAGATCGAGAGGGACTCCATGCCTGGTTTGAGAGAGAGGCTTCACTTCTTCATGAATGACCTTGAGTACGGTCTCCATAGGTGACTTGGCCACGTGAGGTGGGTTGCCTGAAAGCAGTTCGTACAGAATTGCTCCCAATG
>CAYPJB010000674.1:0-1618 GCA_964410845.1 uncultured Bacteroidales bacterium
CCGGTCAGGATCGATGTACCGGCGGAGTCTGCATCAATGAGCCGATCCAGCAGCGAAGGCTGCAAACCTTGTTGAGGCGTGATACGCGACATTGTTACTGAGCAGCCTGGGTGACAGTAGTGATTTCGCGAATATGCAGCAGGGGCTTGGTTTGTTCATCGAGGAAGAAGACCTTGCCGCCCAGCCCGCGCAGCGGGACATCGTCCGCACCTTGCCAATCAGTAGCACGACCGAGACGAATGTCATCGTCAGCATGCTGGTAGCTGTCGGCATAAAGGCCTGGGATCAACACGTCTCCTTCGGTGTTGCCTAGCATGGTGAGATGCGCGCCAACGTAAAGAATATCGCGAGGTGATTTGGGTTCCGCCACCTGCAGCTTCTCGATTTGTTCCAGCGGCACCCAGCAATAGCGGCCTCGGCTGAAAACTTCGAGAACGCCACTGAGCAAATCGTCTGAATCACGCAGGCTCGAAACTGCCTGGCCATCGACGGTGCAGGCGAAACGTGGCATGGCTGCATTAGCGAGATCGATCAGGGCATTTCCTTCTGCTGTGTGCCCCTGGCTGTATTGTTCAAGGGCTTGTAGCCGCAGCAGCACATGCTCAGGTGAATTGATCAGCCCGAAGGGTTGCGCTTTACCTGCAAGGACATTGCGTCGTTCGGTTTCTGCATCCCAGGCCCGGCGATAGAGTTCGAGACCTGCCTGAGCTTCGGGGGTATCGTAATTGAGC
The DNA here is from genome assembly GCA_964410845.1 of uncultured Bacteroidales bacterium. Classification (GTDB taxonomy): domain Bacteria; phylum Planctomycetota; class Planctomycetia; order Gemmatales; family HRBIN36; genus JAEUIE01. The sequence continues at coordinate 732 of CAYPJB010000674.1, forward strand.
ATATCCAGATGCTTCTTGGCTCGATCCAGATCTCCCTGAAAGAGGAGCAGTTCCACCAGAAACAGACGAGCTGCCTTATCTGCTGGGGAATTCTTGATTTTGCCGATCTGGGCATCGACCGCGGCTTGCAGTTGGCCGGAGTGAAACAATTCGTTGGCGGTCATCACGCACCTTGGATGTACAAGAACGGAAGCAAAACAGAAAAACCGGACAGCACTATGCTGCCCGGTCTTCTATCTAGAAGCAAGAGTATTTCTACTACTTGACGTTTTCCTTGAGGTTCCAGCTGGCCTTGATGGCGGTATCGAGAGAGCCGTCGGCCTTCTGAGGTGAGTAGGAGAACTCAATCTTGGAAAAATTCAGAGAGAAAGATTCACTAGGGACCTGGCCGCTGCCGTCAGAGCCGGAGTGCTGGAAGCTGGAAACCAGAATGTCACTCAAGGTAATGACATAGAAATCATGCTGTTCGGAACCTTGTTTGCGAACAAACAGCTTGGCTGACTTGATATGCTGGCCGGTAGCACAAGCAAGCACAAGCAGTGGGCTTTGTGAAGCAGTGCTGCCCATGAAACTCAGGTCGGAGAAGCTGGCCTTGCCGGCACCACCACCTGAACCCGAAGCCATCGAACCTGCGTTGCTGCAACCCCAACTGAACGAACTGATTTCGATCGTGCCAGGGTGTTTCTTGTCCTTGGATTCGCCCTTGATTCCATCGATCTCGAGCAGATAGTCGCTAGCCATGATACAACTCCTTACTGTGTCTTGTGTGTTTTGGAGATTAGTTTGTCATCCCCTTCATAGGTGTAATGCGGATTAGCAGGGAGCTACGGACAGCAATCGAGAAAAAAACCTGAAAAGAAAAAAGACCTTTCTCCGTGAAGAGAAAG
>CAYPJB010000675.1:0-1613 GCA_964410845.1 uncultured Bacteroidales bacterium
AATCATCGGGGTTGCAGACTCCAGTGTAGCTGTGCCTGCTGGAACTGCACTGGGCGGAAGCAGCCCGCTGCTGGAGGGCGCTAAAACTGGAGCAGTGGTTTCACTGACCTCCAGCTTGTCAGGTAACGGTGGCATTTCTTTCATGGATTGGTTCATCTCTTTGACTGAAACATTCGAGGGAATGTTGGACAAGGAGATGCCGCCAGTCTTCTCAAATAGTGGTCCGGAACCTGATTCTTTCAGAATGATGGCTCCCATGCGCTGACGCAGATGTTCACTGGCATTGGCTTCTACACAATCAGGCAACGGGCCATCCATGATCTTGACATTGTTATGTGCAAGAATCGAACCTTTGAGTGCTTCGAAGTTTGCGAGAGCAATGTTGTAATTCGTGATGGCTGAGTGTTCCAGACGCAGAGCTTCGGCCAGGTCACGTTGTGCTTCAAGCAGGAAGTTAATGGTTTCCTTTCCTGCCAGGTATGCTTGCTCACGAAGTTTTACTACTTCCGCTGCTGCGGCCCGTTGTCCCTTGACGATCTCGATATTTCGATGGGTTTCCACGACCTGGCGAATGATCTGTGTTAATTCGTAGGTTACACGTGTTTCGTTTTCTTCAAGTGCCATCGCACGCTGCATGAGCTGGAATTTTGCACGTTGTACTTCACTATGCTCGTTGCGGAATCCCAACTGCATGGTGGCAATCACACCGACACTCCAGTTCTGGAACCGGTTATTCACTAAAGGATCGAAAGCATTTGTGCCACTTTCGCCATCCAGCCTGTTGCCTAGTCCTTGCAAACTGTAGTCGGCAAAGGCACGAACATCTGGCAGCAGATTGTTTTCCGTGCGAAGAATTTCGAAGTGACTGCGCTGGATTTCCAGTCGAGCCTGTTTCAGATCAGGGCGTTCGTTGAGTGCTTCGGTGATCGCTGACTGATAGTCAGGACGGAATGGTGCTTCGTTAGGCGTATCAGCCGGAATGAGACGGAAGCCATCTTCGGCAGGCAACCCCACTATATAACGTAAGCGACGTTCTGCTTCGAGCACACCACCGAGTGCCTGAACATACTGGCTCTGGAAGCTGCGGTACTGTATTTCCACCGTCTTCAGATCGAGCAGGGTCGAACTACCAGCTTTGTATTTGGCATTCGCAATGTTCCAGGCTTCCAGTGCCTGTCTCAATGCAATTTCGCGACTGTACTTGATCCAGAACGCTTCATCCAGTCGCCAGTAGGCTTCTTCGACCGCGTAGCAGAGATTGCTCACCCGGCGTTCGAAGTCAATCTTGGTTTGCTCAGTGTTGATGCGGCTCAGCAGAATGCCAGGCACACGACCACCCGTAGGCACTTGCTGTCGACTACTGCCTGGATGGCCATCCAGCAATTCATTGATACCTACGCCGAAGCCACGTAACAGTGGTTGTTCGACACTCAGAGTAGCCACTGGGCGATAGGCCGGATTGACTCGGGCATTCAAGTTCGAGTATTCGTAATCAGTATTGAACGAGATACCGGCCAGACCGCCGGTTGCCAGTGGCTTGACCAGACTGGTCTGGAAGCTGGCTGTATCCTGGGCGATAGCATTGATCTGAGCGAAGGCACCCTGGAACGAAT
>CAYPJB010000676.1:0-1599 GCA_964410845.1 uncultured Bacteroidales bacterium
CAAGTGTATTGTCGCTGTTAGCCATCCTCACCGCTCGCCAATCTCTCCAGCGACTCCAGTACTTCCAGCAGCCTGCGGAGCTGGTTCAACCACGGATCACCACGGAGATTTCCGCGAAGTGCTTCCTTGATTTTGGGTAGGTCCAGATGGCGTAACTCCAGCGACCGTAACGACTGCGAGACCGTTGAGCCCAGAGTCTCTGGATGGGTGATAAAACCAGTCTGCATGAATGCCGGCGCACGACCCTGAGATTGCGTCAGTGAACGCTGATAGTCAGTTACCTGCTTGCCGAGCAATCGGCAAGCATTGTGGTAGTCCGGTGACGAAATGAAGTGTAACATGCCCAAGGTATAGCAGATGCCTTAGTGAACAGGTCAAGAGCATCTTCGGCATGTTCACTAGTGTACACGTCAAAAAAAAATGACTTGATCGACTATCCCTTACATGACATGACTCGACGAACGGGAAATTATGATCAATAAAAGGCAACTGCTCCACATTCTGTCCTGGACGATTCTGTTTGCAGGCATCGCTGGTGGTTACCTCAGTTATCGTTACCGCCAAGGTGTCAATGCTGGCAACTATGCAGCATCGTTGCTGGGAGCAGGCAAGCTAGATGAAGCAATTGAATATGCAACTAAGGCAATCGAGCTGAGGCCCGATGACGGGTTGGGGTACTACGTTCGCGGGGTAGCCAGATTTCGACTCATCACCGAGAAGCACGCCAAAGAATCGTTAGATGACTGCAAGAATGACTTGAAGCGGGCACTGGAACTCACGCAGAACGAGACTGTGAAGAAGTTCAGCAATCAGCATTTGAAGATCATTGAAGAGTTGCAAAGCAGCATGTAGCTTTCCGAATGGAGATGTGGCAAACTGAGCAAGTACTTTACTACCCAGGAGTGTGTCATGAGGAAGTTGATCGCCATCCCGGTTTTTATTCTTGGAACGATGCTGCTGTCATCAGGCTATGCCGAGCTGATCGCTCAAGGAAAGAAGGGCTCGGAGAAGTCAGCAGGTAAAGGCACAATCGAGATCATCGAGAGTAAAGACGGCAAGTATCGTTTTGGCATTCGTGATGGTGCAGGAAAGTACCTGGCTGGATCGCCAAAGGGGTACGAAACCGACAAAGAAGCTCGAGAAGCAGTGGAGGAACTCAAAAAAGTTCTGGCTACTGCAACCTATGTGAAGAAGAAATCCGAAGGCCTGGACAAATGACCGATGAGGAGCGCTACAGGCTTCGATTTGGCAAGTACCGAACGCCTCGATTCAAGATGGGAGATGTCGTCATCTGCTCAGCGCGTGGGCAGGTTACGATCGTGGGTATGACGAATGGCAAAATACCCTGGCCGATTGGTAAGACGAAGCGGGCCAGGTCACCAGTGCTTTACCAAGACCTCGAACGTGCAGTCAGGAAGGAAGCATCTCAAGCCATCATTCACTGGTGGGGAGTCTGCTGGACAACGGTGTGGAAGTGGCGCAAGGCGCTCGGACTCGGCCAGTACAACGAAGGCACGAGAACGCTGAAGAAGTTGCACTTTGGTGAACCCTGGGCCGAGGATGCTCGGAAGAAGGCTTGGGCTAAGTCGAATGATCCAG
>CAYPJB010000677.1:0-1597 GCA_964410845.1 uncultured Bacteroidales bacterium
CACCTCAATCAGAACAGCAAAGCCTGTTGCAACGGCTGCACTGGAAACAAAAGGATCAATGGCCCAGCGTCACAGTGCAGGTCCAAACCAATACCACGGATGCCGCCAGCTGGCAGAGTATTGAAGAGACATTGCTACCAGAAATCGATCGCTGGCTGCAGCAGCAGTTACCAGGGGGTGTTCAGACTGGTTCGCAACGCCTTCCCATTCGCTTTACGCTGCTTCGTTAATCGTTCTCTTTGAACGAGTTAAGCTGCTGTACTGTTTTCTCGATCCAGTCTGTAAGCTGAAAGTAACAGCTTCAGACAGGTACATCGGCATGGCTGGCAGTTTCTCCTCTACGTTACATCACCAACGGCAAGGCAACAGTGGCCCTGTTCTACTGCTGGTTCATGGCTTTCCGATGAGCCATTTACAGTGGAAGCATCAACTGGACGAGTTCTCGAAAACCTGCCGGGTCATTGCCCCTGACCTACGCGGCTTGGGAATGAGTCCCCTGCGCCAGGGGCAAACAACACTCAGTATCGAAGATCATGCGGACGACCTCGTGGAACTACTCGAAAGCCTCCAGATCACTGAACCGGTGGTGCTGATGGGCCTCTCGATGGGTGGCTACATCGCCTGGCAGATGGTGAAGAAGTATCCACATCGACTACGTGCCCTGGTTCTCTGTCATACTCGTGTTATTGCTGATACTCCGGAACAGGCAGCAGGTCGCCATCAATTGGCGCAGCGAACAGTGGAGACCCGTTCCGCAGAGCCAGTACTGGAAACGATGCTGCCCCGGCTGCTGCCTCCATCAGTACAGCCATCTGTCGCAGACGCGGTAAGGATCATGGCACGTCAAACCACTCCCGAAGGGTTAGCAGCCAACCTGCATGCTTTGGCAACACGTATCGATGCCACTTCGCTATTATCGACTATTCAAGTCCCATCACTCGTCATCAGTGGCGAGCTTGATGCGATTTCACCACCTGCTGAGATGAGCCAGTGGGCCAGCCTGATACCCCATGCTGAGTTCATCTCGCTGCCGGGGGTTGGTCATGTGTCACCACTGGAAGCACCAGAACTCTTCAACCGCACCGTGCATGAGAAGGCTTTATGGTAGCATGGGATGAAGAAATGCTGATGTGGGACGACCCGCATGGGCTGGTCTTCATCGGCGGTGATCTTGAACCGGAATCCCTGCTGGAAGCCTACCGGCGTGGCATCTTCCCCTGGTTTAATGAAGACGATCCCTACCTGTGGTGGTCTCCTGATCCACGTTCCATTTTCAATTTGGAGACCATCCACTTCAGCAAACGGCTGATGCGTACCGTTCGTCAGCAGAAGTTCCATGTCACCATGAATGCAGCTTTCCCTGCGGTGATGCAAGCTGCCAGCTTTCGACCTGAAGGCACGTGGATCACTGATGATATGTACGATGCATATTGTGAACTGCATCGGCTCGGGTTTGCTCACTCGGTGGAAACATGGCTGGATGGAAAACTGGCGGGCGGCATCTATGGAGTTGCCCTTGGTGGATTCTTTGCAGCGGAATCCATGTTCCACTTTGCCACCGATGCTGGAATGGTTGCGATGGTGAAACTGGTGGATC
>CAYPJB010000678.1:0-1594 GCA_964410845.1 uncultured Bacteroidales bacterium
TGAACGCTTCGTAGTTCGGCCCCCAGAAATCATCCACGCCTACCAGTTGCAATCCGTGGATGTTGGCGATTTCATTACGCAGTACCACGATGCCCAAAGTTGTCAGCCGTTCGATCAATCGATTCGCCACCTCTGCATGGCTCCACTGCTGGCCATAGTCGTGGTTACCCAGGATGGCAAAGCAACCCAGTGACGGAATGCGAAGTTGGCTGACAACTCGGGCAACTTCTTCGATCTGCTGATCGTCGCTGTAGGTCATGAAGTCGCCAGTGATAACGACCAGATCGGGCTGTAGGGCGTTGGCCCAGTCGAGCGAGCGACGAACGTAATCGCTATCCACTCCCCGCCCGATGTGCAGGTCGCTGAGCTGGAGCAACTTCTTCCCTTGTAGCGTCTCAGGCAGATGACGAATGGTGAGTGGCTTCTCTACCAGTTCCAGCCAATGAGGTTCGATTCGCCAGGTATAGTAGCCTAAGCTGAACAGTGTGCCATAGCCAACGATTCGCCGTAGCCATCGCCGTCGTGAGAGTTTGGCTTTCTGGGCAGCATCGAGTGCAGTCTTGGTTATTGTCATGATGTTGCCAGGAAGAGAGGTGACAGGCAGAAGAGCATGATACTCGCTGAATAGCAGTTATCCCCAGGCTCTTCAAGCCTGGGGCAGGTTCACGCGGGTTGTTGAGATTCAGCAATCGGGTGGATTTTGTTTTGGCGAGTGTGTTAGCCTATATCGTGTGAACCACCCCCGGCGACTCGCCGGGATTTATCGCCTATAAACTAGTTTAATGACCAATACCGAACGTGAAATCGATTATGGTGTGCCTCTACCGGGTGAATGGGTGCCCGAAAGTGAGCGGACTTCGACGCATGTGCAGCGGTTGCCGTTCGGGTATCTTACTTCGCAGGCCATCTTTCAGCGTCAGGCACCGTTGGTGGTGGATCTGGGTTGTGGCAATGGGCGGGCCAGTATTCTGCATGCACTGGCACATCCGGAGAAGGATCACCTGGCAGTGGACATTTTCCCGGGGGCGATTCGGCATGCGAGCCGGCGGGCGAATCGGCGGGGGCTGAGCAACATTCGTTTTGCCGTCGGTGATGCTCGAGAGATCATTCAGCGGTTGCCTGATGGCAGCGTGGCGGAGGTGCATCTCTATCATCCGCAGCCGATCTATGACCTGGCTGCTGCTTCGAAACGGCTGCTGACACCAGCGTTCTTGTTACAGGTGCATCGGGTTCTTCAGCCGACGGGGATGTTCATTCTGCAAACGGATCATCCGGCGTATTGGCAGTATCTGGAAACGGTGGTGCCACTCTTCTTCACCTGGGAACCTTCCACGGAGCCTTGGCCTGATGCTCTCGAAGGGCGTACGCGGCGGGAGATATTGGCGAGGCAAATGGGGCTGCCGATCTTCCGGGCTATCGCTCATCCACGGATGGATCTCAACCGTGAGTCCGCGACCCGTGCTGCGGAGAAGATGCCTTTGCCTCGTTTTGATGCAGACCGTACGCTGCAACAATTGGATGCGCGGGAGAACGAGTTGGGGGAGTAACTTATGCACGATTTCCAGGCAATTCTCAGGCATATCCTTGCCCAGTA
>CAYPJB010000679.1:0-1592 GCA_964410845.1 uncultured Bacteroidales bacterium
TGCTGCTCCGATCAGTATCGAAAACAGGATGAAGATGATGGAAAGCTTGGAATCGAGAAAGATTCTCACGATCCAGGTCAGCAGGTCATCCCTTGAATGGTGTTGCGGAATGGCAGGGGTACTCATCGGTTGCCTCCCTGCTCGCTGATGGACTGTCGAAGCACGACCTTTTCATCAGGCTTGAGGCCGGAGAGCACTTCATAAAACTTATCCTGCATGCGGCCCAATTGCACAATCCGGCGTTGCACCTGCTTGCCTGCAACCACATCAACCATATCCAGTTGCCCAATGCGATAGACTGCATCCTGGGGTACCACAGTAACGGTCTCTTCCCCTAATGGAATCGAGATGCGGCCAAACATGCCACTATAGACTCCAGGTGGACAGGGGCCTGTCACCTTGACCAGAAACGAACGACTGGAAGCCTGGGCTTCTGGAACTATCTCGGAGATGGTGGCATCGCAGGAATAGTTCAATGCATCAAGTCGCGATGAGATCACTTGTCCCACTTTCAGCCGGAGTGCCATCGATTCACGAACCGTGGCCAGCAGTTGCATGCGGGTGGGATCGTATACCGTGAACAGGATTTGGCCGGGAGTGACAGTATCACCTACTTCCACTCGCTTATCGATGACGATACCACTCATGGGAGCACGGATCGTTGCATAGCTCATGATGATGCGAGCTTCATTGACCATCTGTATGGTGCGTTCTTCTTCGGCCTTGGCTGATCGGAGCCGACTGCTAGTCGCTTCGTACTCAGCATCCGAGATGGCTCGATTCCTCTTGAGGTTTTCATCGCGGCTCATATCCGCTGAAGCTTTCTCTCGAGCTACCACGGAAGCGGTTGCAGCAGCCTCGGCTTGTTTGAGGCGTGCTGAGAGATCGGAATCATCCAGTCGAATCAAAACTTCGTCCTTCGACACTGGTTGACCAGCCTTGATTCTTACTTCCAGAACTCGGGCCAGAATCTTGGAAGCAACAGCGGATTCCTGAACTGCACGAATAGTGCCTACCGCTGTCTCGAAACGTCTCCACTTCACTTCCTGAACGCTAGCTACGTTTTTAGGTACTTCTTTTTCAACCACTTGGGCGACATCCTTGTCGCTGATCTTTTTCTTGAAATAGCCTGCCAGGGTGAAGAGTAACGCAGCAAGCCCGGCCATCATGACCAGGCCCAGAAGTATCTTACCTACTATTTTCATGGTGAATCTCACTTTGATTCATTGGATTGAGGATGGTCAGCACTTGCGAGTGCTTGCAATATGTCCTGGACGGGCGGGCGATCCGCGGGATCCTGACTGCGATAAGCGTACGTCAAACGATGGTGGCTATCCAGAACAAAGTCTCCCCCAAGCTGTAACAGATCCTCGCCTTTTCGAGGCTTCCTGATTCGCCAGCCTTGCCACATCTTACGCAGGTAACTGCCAATGATACGGGGAGAGAAAAACATGGTGGCTGAACCTCTCATGAGGCCGAATGCACGATAGAGATCCCGTGTCGGATCACTGACCATCATCAAGGGCAGGGGATGCTCTGCGAGCACTGCCTGCAGATCACTCGATTGACTGGGGGTGATGACCAAAACAGTG
>CAYPJB010000680.1:0-1560 GCA_964410845.1 uncultured Bacteroidales bacterium
TTCAGGTCTCAACTTCTCTTTTAGCACCGTAGCGATGTCGCCAAAATCCCTCTCTTTTGCCGGTATTTCTACTGCACTACTGTCGTGCATCGGAGCTCCAGCATTTGCCCAGTCAACGGTTCCACTGGTTCAACTCCATGCACCAGACGACAAAGCTACCGTCACTTCACCCGTGGTAACAGCTCCTTCGGAGACACCTTGTAATATCTGTTCCCCGGATGCAGCTGCTGCCCTGAACTTCGGTGGCCCCTGGCAGACTCGTGCCAAGCTCACCGGTGATTGGGGTGGTTTCCGCAATGATCTGGCTAACAATCATGGCATCACCTTTGATGGCAGCTTTACCCAGTTCTACCAGGGCATTGATAGTGGCGGTCGCGAACAGAAATACTTCTACGGCGCCCGACTCGATAACCTGATCAACATCGATGGCGAAAAGCTGGGCTTGATGAAAGGCTCGTTCATCAACCTGCATGCCGAAACGCTCTTCGGTGAATCAGCCAATGCTGCAGCAGGCACGGTCTTCCCGGTGAGCCTCGGACAGTTGTTCCCAGTGCCGAATGACACCGTGACCGCTCTTACCGGCATCAAGTATACCCAGTTCCTATCAGAGAATTTTGCCGTCTTCGGCGGAAAGCTCAACACCCTTGATGGCTTCACACAGAACTACGCTGGTGGCCGCGGTGTGGATGCCTTCATGAACACCTCGTTCGGTCTGCCTCTCGTGGTAGCCCGGACGGTTCCTTACTCCACCTGGGGCGGCGGCTTTGCAGTACTGAATGACAACAAGGAAGTCATCTTTACCATGGCAGCCCTCGATACGAACAACACCCCTACCACCACTGGGTTCAACAGCTTCTTTGATAATGGCGTCACCCTGATGGCCCAGGCTACATTGCCTGTGAACATCAATGGTCTGCCCGGTCATCAGGGCATCGGTGGTACTTACAGCACGGGCACTTACCGCTCTATCGACCGCACTTCCTACTTTGATCCCAACCAGGGAATCATCAACACCAGCCCTGTTGAACAAGGTTCGTGGTCACTCTTTTACCTTTTTGATCAGGCCCTCTTTGCCGACTGCTGTAATCCCAAGCGTACCTGGGGCATCTTCGGCAACCTTGGCATCGCTGACGACAATCCCAGCCCGATTCGCTGGGCAGGCAACATCGGCTTCGGTGGAGCCAGCCTCTTTACTTGCCGCCAGAACGATACCTGGGGTGTAGGCTACTTCTACAACGGGCTCAGTGATAACGTGAAGGACTTCGCTCCGCGTGTTCTGCCCCTGGGTGATGAGCAGGGTATTGAAGTCTTCTATAACCTGGGCGTGACACCTTACTGGCACATCACCCCTGATTTGCAGGTGGTCTTACCCGGACGGGAACGATTCGACACCGCTTTCGTGCTGGGCCTTCGCATGAAGCTTGATTTCTAATCGCAGCAAGAACTATCTGCTGTAAGTGATGGAGGGGAGACTATCCCCTCCATTTTTGATTTTTGCATCTGCCCTGGTTGCGACAGTTTGTTTAGCCAAACAGCTAATCCACTGAATCTGGATCTGTT
>CAYPJB010000681.1:0-1556 GCA_964410845.1 uncultured Bacteroidales bacterium
CGTTGTAGAACAGGCCTTCCACGGGTTCTCCCGATGCCCAGACCCCTTGGGTAAACCCGGGCCGAAAGAAAGTATCTGCCATGCTGCGGTCCAGACCTGTCAGCTCTTTGAATCCACCCAGAAGGGATCGCGAACCGGGTAAACCGTTGTAGCCACCGCTCAGAGCAAAGGCCTTGGAAAACTCGTAGGTGATTCCACCAGCCACGACAACGGATGCGAGCGAGCCCGAGGACCAGACGATGATGTTGTACTTCAGGTGAGGATCGAACGCGTAGCCACTGAAAGTAAGCAGATCGCGATTGAAGCTGATATCGTTGCGGGGATCGACCGGACGCACGTTGCCCAAGTGATCTACGAAGGTAAGACTATCCAGTTGCGTGTTGGTGTAGCGGATCTGTGCAAAGTTCCCGACGACAAGTTTAAATGGAGTGCGTTCAGGATCAGAGGACTCCATCAGTACGAACCCGTTATCGTAGCGTGCGCCTAACCTCTCAGTGATACTCGCTGAAAGGTATCCAAACTCTGAGGTATCAGGCGAGGAGCTGATGCTGCCATTCAGATCAGCATGATCCTGGAATGTAATGGATGATCCGACGGTTGTTACCCCAGGCACGCCAGACGGCAAAACAGACCCTTGTGTGAAATCTGGAAATCGTTCTCGTATGAAACTCTGTAGTCGTGCATTCTCCGTTCGTGCTGCAGTGTTCTCACGCTCTAGTGCGTCTAATCGTTCAGTCAATTGCCGGATGTGATCGGGGATTAGCGGTGGGGGCTGTGCTGATAATTGGCCTGGTGAACCAGTTATCCAACCGCAAGTTAGGCTGGCAAGACAAACAGCTCTGAACAAATGCGAATACATGGCCAACTCAGTTAGAAAGTAAGAATCCAGCACTACACAGCTTGTCTCAGAGTGTGATGAAGTATTGTTTTCCCAAGGACATCAAACCTCCTCATCTCATGCGAGCAGTTTTTCACCGAGAGAGGAGGCTTCGAAAGAATTAGAACTTGTACTGAATACCAGCCTGAATGCGGTGTGCGGTACCAGTTTCACCGTTCTTGTTTTCGCGATCACCAATCAGGTATTCAAGACCAACACCCATGCGTTCTACCGGCAACCAGATGAGATTGACTGCCAGATAACTGGCTCGTTTGTACGTATTGTCAGGCATGGCGTCATTAAGTTCAGTTTCGGTCTGGCCATAGCAAACATTGGAGATCCATCTATCTGTCCAGAAATGTTCATAACAAAAAAACCAGCCAGTAGCACGGAGTGTTTCAAAGCCACTCGTTGGCTCGAAGACTGCGTCAAGTCCAAGTCCATTGACATCCTGTATATAGCGGTTGATTCCGCGCCCGGTAGCATATTGTCCCAGAAATCGACTCTTTTGCAAGGGTGTACGATCACTGGCTTTCTCAGGCATACATCCCTGCAGCATCGCCCAGGGATGCAGACTACCAGTTAAATTACCACCATATCCAAGCTCTGAGGTAGCACTTCCCGCCGAAGGTTGATAAGTCAGTTTTCGGGCAATACCCGCCAGTTGAACATGGCCATA
>CAYPJB010000682.1:0-1552 GCA_964410845.1 uncultured Bacteroidales bacterium
TGATCTGAAACCCAGCAATATCCTTATCACCCAGTATGATGGCAAGCCAGTGCCAAAGGTGATCGACTTCGGCGTGGCCAAGGCAGTGCATCAGCCTTTGACAGATCAATCGATGCAGACTGAGTTGGGTTCGCTGATTGGCACGCTGGAGTACATGTCTCCCGAACAGGCAGACCTCAATAACCTCGATATCGATACCCGGGCGGACATCTACTCGCTCGGCGTGATTCTGTATGAACTGCTGGCTGGGTCGCCTCCGTTTACCTCGAAGCAGTTGCGGGCAGTAGCGTTCACAGAGATGCTACGTGTAATACGTGAGATTGATCCACCGAAGCCCAGCACCAAGCTGAGCAAGTCGGAAGCGTTGCCATCGATTGCTGCCAATCGCAAGCTGGAACCTCGGCGGTTGCAGTCTCTGGTAACTGGCGATCTCGATTGGATCGTGATGAAGGCACTGGCCAAGGAACGGAACCAGCGTTACGAATCAGCCAACGGCTTCGCTCAGGATATTCAGCGGTATCTGGTCAATGAGCCTGTGCAGGCAGGTCCGCCGAGTGCCGGTTACCGGCTGCGTAAGTTCGTGCAGCGGAACCGGGGAAGCGTGCTCGCCGCCAGTTTGCTCCTGGTCATTCTGGTAGCCGGTATCATCGGCACCAGCATCGGCTACTATCGCGCAGATCAAGCCCGTTCAAAAGAAGCCAGGCAAAGGAAGTTTGCTCAGGAGAAAGAAGCAGAAGCCCTGCTGGAGAAAGCCAATGCCTTGAAAGCAGCTGAGGCAGAGAAGGTGGCACGCCTGAAAGAGACCGAGGAAAAACAGTTTGCGCAGGCCATCAGTGATTTTGTCTGGAGTGATTTGCTGGCACTAACCAGCGTTGAGGGACAGCTTCGTTTTGCAGGAGAAGACAAGCTGCCACTTGATCGAAATATGACTGTCAGGCAATTGCTGGATCGTGCAGGTGAGAAACTGAAAAAACGAAAAGACCTCTCTCCCAGGATTGAAGCGGAGCTGAACTGGATTATCGGAGTCAACTATCGTGGGTTGGGGGACTACCAAAGATCTGTTCCTTTTTTGGAACGAACAGTGGAACTGCATCGAAAGAACTATGGAGCAGACGCCCCACAAACTCTTGGTGCTGAAGAAAGTTTAGCGGTAGCCTACATATACAATGATCAAGCCAAACAGGCAATTGAGTTACTGTTGCGAGTTCGGAAGGACATGCTTGCCAAGTTTGGTCCTGATCAACTGGATGTGATCATTAATCTGCACAATCTGGCAGGCGCTTATGAAGCAGCAAGCCAGTTTGACAAGGCGATACCCCTGTTTGAACAGGTGCGTGTTGCCAAGGTAAAAAGATTCGGAATGAACCATCCAGAAACCCTGTTAACGCTTGCCAGTCTGGGCAAGGCTTATCTCAAGGTTGGCAGGAACCAGGAAGCGTTGGTGCTGCTCGAAAAAATACGAGATGGACGTGACTCCGCTGCGGGGGCTGAACACCCTAGCACTGTGGATGCGCTGGAAACGCTTGCCCAGGCCTACAGTGTCAATAATCGA
>CAYPJB010000683.1:0-1549 GCA_964410845.1 uncultured Bacteroidales bacterium
AGGTTTCTCAGGACGAAGGCGGCGTTGTCTTTGCAGTTGGCCCAGGTGTCGGGCTTTCCTGCAGCACGGAAGCAGCACCACTTATCGCACTTGCCATGATACTCGGTGATAAATGCTTCTTTCGTGGCGTCGTTTCCTGCACGAGTGTGCAAATCCAGTTCGGCTTGAATGCTGGCAGCGATCCAGGTCTTGAGCTCTGCTATCGATTTGTTCACACCTCCATTTGCTGCCACGCTGCGAGTACCACCTTCCATGCTTAATGGCGTGGCTCCTGCACCATTCTGGCACTCCTCAATCCATTCCCCTGTGATCTTGACTGCAGCAAAGATTCCAAGGCAGGCTGTCTTGAGCTTGAGAACACGACGATTTACCTGCTCAGCTGCCATGGCCAGTTGCAGAAACGTCTCGCAGGTGGCATGGGCTTCCTGCTGCTTCTTCAAGTTCATGTCCTTCTGCGCTACTAGTTTGTTGAATTCGGTGATCGCCTCAGTCACTTTCCAGCGAAAGCGATCCAATTCTTCCACATTCAGTTCCTTGAGCGTGAATTTCACTTTCTCGGTAATCGAAGAAGCGTTTTGCAGACTCTTACCATGCATTCTGCTTTTTATCGCCTTTTCCACTTTCTGTTCAATGGCGCCAATCAAGCCACCTACGACAGGAATCGGTATGGCATTCACTGTCGCACGTACTGCAGCGCCAACCAATGCTCCAGTCTTGCTGGCTGCTGATCCCTTTGAGGAAACAGCACTACGCACGCTGTGCAGTTTCGCAGAGTGCCCGATCCTTGCCAATACGCCTTTGTTGTCCACACACTTGGCGGCGTACATGAAAATGTCTTCCAAGGTAAGCTCCTGTGATTGCGTAAGCGATGTCGAAAGGAAGTGAAAGAAGGATTCGTCTCAATAGTCCAACTGTATGTTCAATACAGATGAAGGCAAAACAATAAGGCTGCAATTACCTAAGAGTAGCTAATGACTTTGACCTCAATGCAGTTATTAACGGGGGCACACTGTGACATTTTACTGAGTGATGATACTTCCCTTGACTTGTACACTAACCCATCGGCTAAGCTTGCGACAGGTAATCCAACCAGAGGAGTTTGCCATGTCGCTCGCGTATTGCACGATGACCTCAAGATCGGCACGCCTCCTGCTGAGTGAACAGGAGAAGAGCAATCTGCTTGGCAAGGTAAGCAGGGTTCTCCAGCGGATTGACATTCGTTCCAACCCCGTGGGGCTGGCCTATCGGGAATTGCGCGTCGTGATCGAAGCAAGGGAACGAGTCATCAAGATCATGACAGAACACGAATTTCGACGACTGCATCCACTTCTCACCGTCATTCAACTACTGCCTGTCAGCGGAAGTAAGGCTGCCTAGGATTCACTGCTGATTCTGACTAGGGCAGCGGGATTCGTGGCATGGTCTCTACCGGCAGCCCCATATCGCGTACACCGAAATTGTTGGCATTATCTGCCCTGAGTGTAAAGTCGGTTGCTTCCCATTCATGCAGACTGGCCTGACGACTTAGCCCAGCCAGAGGAAGAGTTTT
>CAYPJB010000684.1:0-1547 GCA_964410845.1 uncultured Bacteroidales bacterium
TCTTCCAGCCACTCCAGGTCCAGTAGTTTCATTCGCGCGCTAGCACGAGGCTGCTGAGTTAACGAATGATTCTTGCTGCTGTGACGCTGCGAACGAAACCAGGTGAATGCGGCCATCAGTGCTGACTCCAGGATGGGGGCGAAGTCAAAAAAAAGATCTACTAAAGACGTAAGCGTAATCCCCAGTTCGAACCTTGGGAGAAATGAGAATTTTCAGAATAATCGACAGATTCGCTACCAGGCTGAGGCGACAATCATCTCATGGATGCAACTGAAAGCCGGACAGTTACTGATACGGTACGCAGTCATTCCGAGAGGCGAAACATGCCCAGTTTAAGCCTTTTTGAAAGAAAACGATTGCTAATGCATTGCACATCAAGCAAATCTGATGGTATGATCCTCAATCCACAAACCGCCCCTCATGAATACAAGCGTAATCCCTCCTCAGGAGCCTTGGTTTTTTCATGAGTGGATATCAGAAAAGTCGAGATCACGAAATTACTGTCCTGTTGCAGGCGGTCCGGGCTGGAGATGCGCGCGCAACTGGTGAATTGCTGGCTGTGACTTACCAGGAAGTTCGCCGCATGGCGGAGCTAACGCTCAAGGGAGAACGGCCGGATCACACACTGCAGCCCACAGCTCTGGCCCATGAGGCCATGCAGTACTTTCTGAACAGTGATGCAGTAGCGAGGCTGAAAGATCGCCATCATTATTTCGCGACCATTCGCCTGGCGATGAAGCATGTGCTGATTGATCACGAAAGACATCGGCAAAGTCTCAAAGCGGGGGGAGAATTCGAACGTCAGCCTATGCGTTCTTCCATTCTGGGAATTGAATCAGCCAAACTGCTTTCACCGGTGGAGCTACTTGAACTTTTGGAAAAGCTGTCTGACAAAATGCCGCGCGCTTCGGAAGTAGTCATGTTGCATGTGCTGGAGGGTCTGCCTCAAGCCGAGGTCGCTGATCGATTGGAAATATCACTGAGTACAGTGGAAAGTGATTTCCGCATGGCTCGCGGTTGGCTACGCCGCGAACTGGATATGGAGGCGTCATGACCTCAAAATCAAATAACGAAATTCAAATCATCTTTGAAGCAGTATGCCGACTGTCACCCAGCGAACGTACCACCTGGTACACAGAGCATGAGACGGCAGACACCGTTCGCCAGGAAGTCGAGGATCTGCTTCGTTACGATAGCATGGCTGCTGCAGAATCATTCTTTACTCCCCGGCCCGGTACGGGCGAGCGCGATGGCCTGATTGGCACCAGCGTGGGCCCTTACGAAGTGATCAGCCTGATTGGCCGGGGTGGCATGGGGAGCGTTTATCATGCACGTCGCAAGGTGCCGTACGAACAGGATGTTGCCATCAAAGTAGCAGACCTGCGTCTGGGTTCCGGTGCAGCACGTTTCCATGAAGAACGACAAGTACTCGCCGATCTGCACCATCCCGGCATTGCGAAGCTGCTCGATGGTGGCGTCTTGTCCGATGATCGTCCCTACATGGTAATGGAGCATGTACCGGGAGAGCACATTGATGCCTATGCAGA
>CAYPJB010000685.1:0-1533 GCA_964410845.1 uncultured Bacteroidales bacterium
TAATTTCTCGTCAGCCGCAACGTGCGGGATCAAGTTCGCGGAGACGAACACAACCAAGGCTGCAAGGAGCGTGGAATTCTTCATGTCACTGATCTTTCCCATGGTCACATCAAGTCGATGTTGCTTATCCTTTTATTTTATTGCGGATTTGCAATCGGTTGGAAGTTGTTCACTAACTAAATGAATATCTCCCGATTGCCTCAGTGAACAAAGGGAAACATGCCATCTTGCAGGATAAGTAGATGAGTTGGAAATGACTCATAGCTCTTCCCAAGTCACGACTCGATAATCTATCAGCCAAAGATCGATGATTTACGAAGCTCGAATAAACAAAAGGGTTTTGCCGTAGGAGCGATTGAGTGAATTTTGCGGATATACCTAGCATCGGACCTACATCTACTGCGTGGCTTCGTGAGGTCGGCATTGAATCGCGATCTGATCTTGAATTGGCAGGCCCAGTGGCAGTTTTTTTGTCGGTGCATGCAGCGGGCTACCGCCCCTCGCTAAACCTCTTGTGGGCATTGGCGGCCGGGCTCCGCGGCAAGCACTGGGCGGATCTTTCCGCTTCTGATATGTGCCAGTTGAGACAAGAACTGATTGATGCCGAAAAGTAGCTTATAAACTTGGGTTGCGCCTTAATCAACCACTGTCACTTCAGATAGCATCCCCCACCATCATCGGCATTACCTTGCTTTTGGTCATGATGCCGTAATAGTCAGATGGTTTCTCCATCAGCATGAACACTGTGGGCGTTCCGTGTTCGTCACGCAGGTAGATGCCCTTGATCCCCTCCAGCAGCGGGAACCACACCCCACGGTGCAAGGCTGCATTCCCCACGATCAGCACTTCCTGAATGTTAGCATGTTGCCAGCATCCTTGCTGCAGCTCATGCATTTCCACTCGACCAGTGTGAGGCAACACCTTGCTTCGGCGTTGGCGGTTACCCCATCGCACAATTCGAAACTGGCCATCCAGCAGGATGGGTAGCAGCGGTGGAAATGGCTTTCGATCATAGAAGAACTGCACTTCCTCCTCGCCACCACGGCCCGTGAGCCGGGCTGTGATGGCTGGGTGCTGGTGGTACTTGGCTGGCAGGTGTCGAATGGAAAGTGAGATGGCATCACACATGGTTACCATACCGTTCGTTGAGGGGCGATAGCTTCCACCCCCAAGGCCGGATCGTCATACCAATCCTTCAGCGGGAGCGTAGCTCCACTACGAAGTGCAAACCGACTCACTTCCTTGTTGATTCGTCTCTTGGTTTGGGCCAAGGTACGCTCTGGCTCCTCGGGGGGATCGAATAATCCTCGCTGGGCACCATCAGCAGCCTCCAGCTTGTGAGCCAGCAAGTGCATACGGGATACCAGGAGCCGACGCTGATAGGTCCGCCGAAAGAGCTGTTCGAAGACTTCCACCAGGATGTCAAACCGGTTTACAGGCGCTTCCAGGTTGGTTCCAGCTCCAAAGTGGTACATGTTGTAATCGTAACTTCGCTGTTCCAGGTGGAACTCTACCCGTCCCGTCTTGAGCTGA
>CAYPJB010000686.1:0-1532 GCA_964410845.1 uncultured Bacteroidales bacterium
TTCGAGCGATGGGGATGTGCCACACAGAGCCGCGACCGAAGGGAGCGGGGGTTGATGAATCGCCCCCCCTGCCCGCTCACGATGTATGGAAGATAACCCAGAGCAACTGTCGTGAGTGATTCCACTGTGCTGCACGTCTGCACGGAGATCGTGAGTACACGATCTGCCGTGGCACGATCAGGCAGGTACTGCCCGGGCACCTGCTGTCATTTCATTTCAATCGGCAAGCCCATGTCTTTCAGCACCTGTGCATAACGTGGGTCGGAGCGAAGATTGTCGAAAGTTAAATCAACTTTCAGCCAGATGACTTGCGGATCCCGTTCATCGCAGGACTTCCGCAGCCAGGCAAACGCCTCATCTTTCTCGTTCAGGGCAGCATGAATGCGGGCAATGGAGAGTGCAAAACCGAACCGGCCTTCGGCAAGTGCTTTCAACACTGTCAACTCTTTTTGAGCTTGTATTGTTCTTCCCGATGTTGCGTAAGCGTATCCCAGCATACCTCTAATGCGGGGGTACCTCTGTCCCTGACTAAGTGCTTTCGTCAGCCGATCAATTGCCAGATCATGCATGCCCTTTTGCACTAATGCAATTCCCAATTCGGCATAGGCAAGGGGAAAGCCAGGGTCCAAGTCGATTGCCCGCTCGGCTTGGGATATCGCCTGGTCGCCTTGGCGAAGCCAGTTATAGGCCATCGCCAACTCATTCCTTCGAGGAGCTGCCAATGGGTCAAGATCCTGTGCTCGACGAACGTGGGGCAGAGCCTCAGCTGGCCGCCCGTTCGCTGCTTCATAGAAACCCCGGAAGACAAACATGTCGTCAGAACCAGATTTGAGATCGAAGGCTAGCTGAAGTTCGCGATCAGCCGCTGGCCAATCCCAGTCGAGCATCATGTGTATGTTCGCCAGGCCAGCATGAGCGTCGGCGAGGGTACTATCAATTCTTAGTGCCTCGGTAAAATACTTCCTGGCCTCCTGGTTGGTGTTTCGTGGTCCACGGTGGATCCCACCCAGGACGATCAAACATCGGCCCAGCCCAAAGTAAGCTAGTGCATACTTTGGATCCTTCTTGATTGCCAATTGGCAATACTTGATGCCTTTCTCCAACCCATCTTCAGTAAAACTGTTGTAGTGATGAATGGCTTCGCGATAGAGGAGGTAGGCATCAGGGTCTTCTGTGTAGCGTTTTGTCAGGCTCTTTTCCTCTGCGCCTGTCAGACGCAATCGCAGATGGGTTGCAACGTCCCGGGCGATCTGGTCTTGCAAATCAAGAATGCTGTTGAGCTTGCCCTGGTACCGCTGCCCCCAAAGCTGGTTGTCTTCGCGAACATCGATCACGGCTACACTGATTGCAAGGTCATCTCCCTGTTGCTGAAGCCTGCCGGTTACCATCATCTGCACATTCAGCTCTCGTCCAAACGTCGGCACATCGAGTTCCTTACTCTTGTAGCGGGATACAGATGTGAATGGGCGGACTCTGAGATTCTCGCGACGCACTTGAGAAAGACTGTTGATAATGTGGTCAGCCAGGCCGTC
>CAYPJB010000687.1:0-1528 GCA_964410845.1 uncultured Bacteroidales bacterium
ACTCGCATCCGGCTCTACCTTTGCTGTGGAACTGAATGGATCTGCCATTGGCACTGGGTACGACAACATCACCGTCAATGGCGCCGGCCGATCGGTCACGATCTCCGGTTCGGTTCTCTCAGCGACGACGACATTGTCACCCATGAATGCCAGCGACTTGATGTTTATCATGATCCTCAGTGACAGTTCCTCCATCCTCACTGGCAACTTTGCAGGCATTGCTCAGGATGGATTGGTGAACATCATTGGTAATGGGAGTGAACTCTACAGTGCCCAGGTCAGTTACACGGGCGATTCAGGCACGAATGCCCTCACCGGTGGTAACGATATTGTGCTTTACAACTTTGCTGCAGTTCCTGAACCGACGACGATTGCCTTCTTTGGTCTGATCGGAACCGGTGTAGCAGGTGGCTGGTACTACCGTCGTCAACGCAACCAGAAGCAGCTTCATGCCAAGTTCAAGCGAGTAAGGTAATCGCCCATTTCCTTACTGGCCGGGAACAACACCAGAGGTTCGCCTCTGGTGTTGTTGCTTCTTATGTAGGAATGTGTGATTGTGCAAGTCTAGTTGGTTTCGCCAGAGACCAACATCAATAAGGAAAGCGGTTGCTGCTATCCTCGTGCTCGTGGCTTCACCGCTTCAAACCCTGGAATGAAATCCTCTTCGACGAGGGTATTCATCAACTTTTCGATTTCGGTCAGTTGCCTGCCTTCGCCAGGAACAATGAATGCGATGGCAACGCCATTCTTGCCCATACGGCCCGTGCGGCCGATGCGGTGGACGTAGCTTTCAGGGTCTTCGGGCAGATCATAATTGATGATGTGTGAGATGCCTGTCACATCGATGCCTCGGCTGACCACATCCGTAGCGACGAGGACGCGGATTTCGCCAGTGCGGAAACGGCCCATGATGTTCTTGCGCATCCCCTGACCCAGGTCGCCGTGCAAGACGCCGAGGCGATTCTTCAGATTGCTTCGGCCCAGCAGACGATGGAGTTTGTCTGCCCCGCGCTTGGTGGCAGTGAAGATGATGCACTGCTTGGGTTGTTCGCGAACCAGCACATGCTTCAGCAGCGTGTATTTGCGATCTTCATCCACGGTGAAGAAGGTCTGCCTGATTTGATCCACCGTCATTTTGTCAGTGCTGACATCGACCGTCTGTGGCTGATCCATGTAACGCAGTGCCAACCGCATCACACTGTCAGGTAACGTGGCAGAGAGCAGCAGAGTCTGTCGATTACTGGGCGTGTTGCGGAGAATGCGTTCGATATCGGGGCGGAAGCCGATGTCGAGCATGCGGTCAGCTTCATCGAGCACGACGTAACGAACCGTGCCTAGTTTCAGAATGCCTCGCCGCTGGAGATCGATGATGCGGCCAGGGGTGCCGATGATGAGTTGGGCGCCTTCCTGAATGCCTTTGATCTGCTTATCAAACCGTTCGCCACCCATGATGGCTACGCTGCGAATGCCGAGCGGCTTGGCAAACTTCAGTGCTTCCTCGGCGATCTGTTGCGTCAGCTCGCGCGTG
>CAYPJB010000688.1:0-1527 GCA_964410845.1 uncultured Bacteroidales bacterium
ATGACTAGCGCCTCTTCGGAATACGCTCCGGATTGGTTTCTGCTTCGTACTGCAGTTTCTTCAAATCCGCTCCCTTGTGAGGCAGCACGTCAGGCAATACTCGCACTGACGTAGTAACCTTCAATGGGAACGGACCACCCACATCGTAAGTGAGTTCCACGAAGAAGGCCGTCCAACCCTTTTCAGGCTTGGTGATCTTGCCCACGTACGAACCATCCGCATCCTTTTCCAATTCCGTGCTCTTGTAAGCCTTGCCGATGCGTTCCATGCGGAAATCTCGGGCTTCAGTATTGCTGGCCTGCCAGAGCACCACCTTGGAAGGAGGTGTCTGGTACTTCACTTTGATGCTGCCATCCTCCTCGAATGTCCATGAATACTTCGGCACAGGTTTGCCATTGATGATCATGGAATAGAAAGCCGTGATGCTCTGAATAGCATCGGTATCCTTCAGACTATGATCGCCATTTGCCACGTAACGCAGCAACTTGTCGCCTTTCAGTTCCTCGTAGTAGAACTGTGAGGAATCTGGCAGGAAGAACTGGTCGCCAGCTGCATTGACCACGTACTTGGGGAGAGTAAGACGATCTTTGTAGTAAAGTGGATCTTCGATCTTGTAGAGATCATTGATTCGGGGATGATCCTGACGCTGCAGGATCTTGTGACGATAATAATCACCAATCGCCAGAGCCCAGAAGCCGTATGCTTCGCCATGGTGTTTGATGGATTGTGCACTGTTGAGCACGTCAATCACGATCGGTACGATGGCTTCTACTCGGGGATCAGTTGCACCGGTGAGCCAGGTCGTCCAGCCTCGCTTGGAACCGCCAGCAACAACGAACTTCTCTACGGGAGTGCCTTCCTTCTTCGCCCAGTCCTGCACGCAATCCATGCAGCGAACGGCGCTCTTGACCATCGCCAGGCGAACTACCCATGTCGGATCGCCCGTTTCCAGGAACTTGTCCCAGCCGTATCCCAGTAGATTATCTTCCACTCGCTTCTCGCCGTCGCCATTCATGACAAGCGGCTGATTGGGAACATTCTTGAGTTCCACCACAATGCTGCCTGTGGAAGTGGCAATCAACTGCGTCATGATATCTGCTTTATCGGGCAGCGGACGATCATTGCCACCACCACCAATCAGCATGAATGCCTTGTTCGTGAGTAGTTTGTTTGGCTTGACGATTACAACAGCATGTTCCCACACCGTGCGATCAACTTCCTTTTCAGTCCGCCAGGTTTGCGACTTCAACTTGATGATGATGGTTTTGAATGCTGGGCCATCCACCGTCTTGTGAACTTCCCAACCATAAACCGAATCGGGCTTGCTCAGATAGAGATCAAGCGGTGCTGCCCCTTTGCCTTCAAGTGGCTGTGCGACCACCGGTTCAAGGCTGACGCTCAGGAGCATGAGCGCGATGAGGAGAGAACGATACTTCATTACACATCCTTTGAGGAGGGAGTTATTCTTGTAATTATAGCAATGTACTCTGCATTCGTTGAACACCATGAACGAATAGTGTCCAATTT
>CAYPJB010000689.1:0-1507 GCA_964410845.1 uncultured Bacteroidales bacterium
TTGAGACCCTGCAACTGGCCCGGCTCGAGTAGTCCGATCGTGGTGAAGCGGTGCCACAACTGGCGAACAGTTACTTGCCTCCGGTACTGAACTGTGATGCCTGCCAGGCTTTGCAGAATATGGTGCTGCAGCAGGCCTTTTATCGGGTGGACAAGAAGCTGAACATGCTTTCGCAGCAGATCATCACTCGAGGCATCAGCTTTGAAAGCCTGGCGCCGGGTGATATCCGTCGGCTGTATCAACTGCGAGCACTGAACGAAGCCTATGCCGTGCTGCGGCATATTGGTTTTACGCCGGGCCTGCATCCCGAGATGGCGTACCGGGAACTATGCAAACTGGTGGGGCAGTTTGCGTTCTTTGGGCAGGAGCGACGTTGTCCTGAATTGCCTGCCTATGATCACGATGATCTGTCGAACTGTTTCTGGAAGGCCCGTCAGCAACTCGACATGCTGATTGACTTTATCGAAGAGCCTGCGTTCCAGGAACGGCCTTTCGTGGGGATGGGCCTGCGGATGCAGATCAGCATCGAGCCTTCCTGGCTGGAACCGTCCGCCTGGCAACTCTTCCTCGGCGTGCGCAGCACGCTCTCGCAGGAAGAGTGTGTTCGCATCCTCACGCGGCCGGAACGGCTGGGAATGAAGATTGGCAGTGCTGATCGGGTGGAGACGATCTTCACTCGTGGTCAGGAAGGACTACGGTTCACCCATGCCCCGAACCCGCCGAGAGACCTGCCCAGCGCGAAGGCACTAACGTTTTTCGAGATCGATCGCATGGCCACGCTGCCTGAATGGCAACACGTGCAGAGTTCACTGACACTGGCTATACGATTGCGAGAAGGCGACATCGTCGGCAGCATTGACGGCCAGCGGGAACTCAGCATCCGCACCGCCGGGCAAACCCATTCGCTGCAGTTTACACTGTACCTGGTGCCTCGAGTGACGAAGTAGATAACGCACCAAGGCGGGAACCGCTCCCGCCTTGCTTCTTATCGATGATGTCGCACCGTCGTTACGGATTGCCACGCCGTAAGCTGAGTGTCACTTCGGTAGTCTTCTCCACTTCGACTTTGCCGGCAACCTCTGCTTTGCTGCCTGCTCCCGAATCGGGCTTCGCTGCGGAGACAGTGTAGACGCCAGGTGGCAGGGCATTGAACTGAACGATACCCTTGTCGTTGCTGACACCGACAGCTTTCTCTTTACCTTCGCCATCTTTGAGTTTCACGCTGATGCCGATCTGGGGTCGGCTGCCTCGCAGGACTTTCACGTGCAGGTTGCCGGCAGGCGGAGGGGCATCAACGAGCTTGATGTTCTTGGTCTCCGTCACTTCGAGGCCGACATCGTTGGTGGCGACCAGGCCGACTTGCATGATGCCCTTGGCTTCTGGCGGCAGGGTGAGTTCAGCAGTCCAGATATCGCTGCCTTCTTTGGTCTTGAAGCCTTCCACTTTCACAGGCTCAGCAGGGCGTTTGCCATCGGGGCCGGGCGGTGGTCCGACGAAGAAGACTACC
>CAYPJB010000690.1:0-1506 GCA_964410845.1 uncultured Bacteroidales bacterium
CGCGGGGTTCTCGAAATTCCAAGGCCAGGAGTTCGGGTTCTATGCGGTGCGGGAGAAATGATCTGTATTCATCACCTTCTCTTGTTGTTACCAACGAACTCAAGATAATCAGTCACTATGGTTTCATCAGCGAGTATTTCTGCGAACTCATGAAGCCAGCCTTGAATGTGACTTTGATCGACATCCATGTTTGATTTCAACAAGCCGTCGATATCTGCCCAGTCCGTTGGGCGTCGAGCAATGGCTTTGAATATGATCAAATCGCTCACCCGAGGCAATGGCACTTTAATGCGTTTGAGACTGGCATACTGAACATGAGACAATGCTTGTTGTTCAAATGAGGTACCACCTATGGACAGGTCGATGGGTGTGCCCGTGCTGACATGCTGCAGAAGGATAACCATCGACTGCTGAGCGAATTCAAACCAGTCTTTGATCCTGGGCTGAAAATGAAACTTTGCACCGGACTCAACAAAACTCAACCATTTCTCCATAGGTAGCGACACTACAGCATCGATGTCCTTGGTAGTTCTTGCTCGCCCGAGCAAACTGACAGCAAGTCCACCAATAATCATCATGGTTGCGCGTTCAGACTGCATCCATTTGATGAGATCTCGAAGAGCGAGAATCAATGGTTCACGCTTACTTGCTGCCACCCTTAATGTGCCTCCATCGTTCTCGAACTACTGCAATTTCTGCTTCTTCTGTTGCAGACTTTGGAAAGTGGCGAGCTGCTTCGAAGAGGGCAGCTAACTCATCGTATTTTTCTGAGAGCGTCATTTTGGCTGCTCGCGCTATCTCCATTTGTTCGACTTGCTGCATGCCAGCGAACTTGCGTTGCCAATAAAGTCTTTCTTCTTGCTTGTCCATAACGCCTCAGATACTAACTGCACTGATACTACTCGACTTGCAGTCTCCTTGCTAGTGCCACTCTCCACCCCCCCTCCTCCCCCATATCCTATGCCTGTCACTCTAACCGCGGACTCTCTCCCTATGTCCACCAATAACATCACCTCCGTCCTGAAAGAATCTCGCGTCTTCCCACCCAGTGAGGAGTTCAGCAAGCATGCCCATATCAAGAGCATGGCTGAATACGAACACCTCTGGAACTGGGCCAAGGATAAGCCCGAAGAATTCTGGGCAGCCCAGGCCAAGGCCCTGGATTGGTACAAGCCCTGGACCAAAGTCCTCGAATGGAAGGAGCCCTTCTGCAAGTGGTTCGTCGGGGCCACCGTCAACGCCTGCTATAATTGCGTCGATCGCCATCTGGAAACCGATCGCCGCAACAAGGCCGCCATCATCTGGGAAGGCGAGCCGGGCGATAGCCGGGTGCTCCGCTACCAGGACCTCTATCGGGAAGTGAACAAGTTCGCTTCCGCCCTGAAGCTGCTCGGCATCACCAAGGGCGACCGGGTCACCATTTACATGCCGCTCGTTCCTGAAGCGGTCATTGCCATGCTCGCCTGTGCCCGCATCGGAGCAACGCACAGTGTCGTCTTCGGTGGC